>NZ_MUFM01000018.1:0-63299 GCF_001996125.1 Salinivibrio sp. PR932
CCTGGTTCAATCACCCCGCACACTAAGTTCGAGTCAGAAGTATACGTACTGTCTAAAGACGAAGGCGGCCGTCATACTCCGTTCTTCAAAGGCTACCGTCCACAGTTCTACTTCCGTACAACTGACGTGACCGGTACTATCGAACTGCCAGAAGGCGTTGAGATGGTAATGCCTGGTGACAACATCAAGATGGTTGTTACCCTGATCGCGCCAATCGCGATGGACGAAGGTCTACGTTTCGCTATCCGTGAAGGTGGCCGTACCGTAGGCGCTGGTGTTGTTGCCAACATCGTTGAATAATGATTTGACGAAACACTAGTAAAAAGGGCATCATTTGATGCCCTTTTTCTGCGTTTGACACTTATATTGTTGCTATTTTGCCCAGTATTAGTGAACAAATGCAGCGTGTTGGTGCTCGTATTGATACCCTTAGGTGTGATAAATACGAGCACCGCGTGTCATTGCCAAGGCATTATGGTGTTTTGGCTGCAAAGACATTGCCGTCTATGTAGACTTGTTACAGGTAGAATGTATGAAAGCGAACGCTGAGACCCAATCCGGTTCGATGGACATCCTTAAATGGGGTGTTGTTTTTGTCCTGTTGGCCGCAGCCGTGGTAGGGAATAGCCTGTACAGTGACGTGTCTGTGGTAGTGCGAGCTGCTGCTGTAGTGGTGTTAGTTGCCGCTGCTGGTGGTATTGCTGCACTCACGATGAAAGGAAAAGCTGCGATCACGTTTGCACGCGAATCGCGTATGGAAGTGCGTAAAGTTGTATGGCCTACGCGTCAAGAGACCTTACAAACCACTCTCATCGTTCTGGCTGTTACTGTCGTTATGGCGCTCATCCTGTGGGGCGTTGACGGGATTATGGTCCGTCTAGTCCGCCTAATCACTGGCGTGTGAGGTAAAAGTACATGAGCGAAGCTCCCAAAAAACGTTGGTATGTGGTTCAGGCTTTCTCTGGTTTTGAAAGCCGTGTTGCGCAGTCATTGCGTGAACATATCAAAATGCACGAAATGGAAGATCACTTTGGTGAAGTCTTGGTGCCAACCGAAGAAGTGGTTGAAATGCGTCAAGGCCAGCGCCGTAAAAGTGAGCGCAAATTCTTCCCAGGCTACGTGCTAGTACAAATGGTGATGAACGATGAATCTTGGCACTTGGTACGCAGTGTTCCTCGTGTAATGGGCTTCATCGGTGGCACCTCAGATCGTCCTGCGCCGATTTCAGACAAAGAAGCCGATGCGATTCTCAACCGTCTTGAAAAAGCGAGTGAGTCACCCGTACACAAAACCGTCTTTGAGGCTGGTGAAGTGGTTCGCGTGACGGAAGGACCCTTTGCAGACTTTAACGGTGTGGTTGAAGAAGTGGACTATGACAAGAACCGCCTGAAGGTGTCTGTGTCTATCTTTGGCCGTGCAACCCCAGTTGAGCTTGAGTTTGGCCAGGTAGAAAAAACCTGATCAAAAAAGCATCATCAACGGTTGGCAAGGGCGCGAAATTTGACTATAATTTCGCGCCCTTTTGTTAAACGGGGAGTCTATCGTCAGGTAGACGTTAGTACCCAAAATTAGGTAATTGAATAATGGCAAAGAAAGTAGAAGCTTACATCAAGCTGCAAGTTGCAGCGGGTGCAGCTAACCCATCGCCACCGGTTGGTCCTGCTCTAGGTCAACACGGTGTGAACATCATGGAATTCTGTAAAGCGTTTAACGCGAAGACCGAATCTATCGAGAAAGGTCTGCCGATTCCTGTTGTTATCACTGTATACAACGATCGTTCTTTCACTTTCGTTACTAAGACTCCGCCAGCGGCAGTTCTTCTTAAGAAAGCAGCAGGCGTTAAGTCTGGTTCAGGTCGTCCAAACACTGAAAAAGTGGGTACCGTCACTGACGCTCAGATCCAAGAGATCGCAGAAACCAAAGCGGCAGACATGACCGGTGCGGACATCGAAGCGATGAAACGCTCTATTGCGGGTACTGCCCGTTCAATGGGCCTGAACGTAGAGGGTTAAGACAATGGCTAAAATGACTAAGCGCATGCGCGTAATCCGCGAAAAAGTTGATGTGACCAAAGAGTACGACATCAACGAAGCCGTTGCTCTACTGAAGGAACTGGCGACTGCTAAATTTGTTGAAAGCGTTGACGTTGCTGTCAACCTTGGCATTGATGCACGTAAATCAGACCAGAACGTTCGTGGCGCAACTGTACTGCCACACGGTACTGGCCGTGATATCCGTGTTGCTGTGTTCACACAAGGTGCGAACGCTGAAGCTGCGAAAGAAGCGGGTGCCGACATCGTTGGTATGGAAGACCTGGCTGAGCAAGTGAAGAAAGGCGAAATGAACTTTGACGTCGTTGTCGCTTCACCAGACGCGATGCGCGTTGTTGGCCAACTGGGTACTATCCTAGGTCCTCGCGGCCTGATGCCAAACCCGAAAGTGGGTACTGTAACGCCTAACGTTGCTGAAGCGGTTAAGAACGCGAAAGCAGGTCAGGTTCGTTACCGTAACGACAAGAACGGCATCGTTCACACCACCATCGGTAAAGTAGACTTTGACGCGAACAGCCTGAAAGAAAACCTGGAAGCGCTGTTGGTTGCTCTGAAGAAGGCGAAGCCAACTTCAGCAAAAGGTACTTTCATTAAGAAAGTTAGCCTGTCTACCACCATGGGCGCAGGTGTTGCTCTGGACCAGAACACTCTGGAAACCAGCGCAAGCTAATTGCCAGAAGCGAGTGAGTAGTTTATACTCTCTCGCTTCACAATTTTATGGCTGAGTCTGTTTAACAGACTTCGTCCAAGACCGTAGGCGTTCATTACGAACTTAATATTTCCTACGTAGACGGTGCCAGAACATGATAGATTTCTCGTCTTTCTTGGATCTGCACCGTACAAGCTCTCTCTGCAAAGCTGTAGAGAGTGGTGTTAAACAATCCAGGAGCAAATCCAAATGGCTTTAAACCTTCAAGACAAAAAAGCAATTGTTGCTGAAGTCAACGAAGCTGCCAGTGGTGCCCTGTCTGCAGTAGTTGCTGATTCTCGCGGTGTAACCGTGGATGCGATGACTTCTCTACGTAAACAAGCGCGTGAAGCGGGCGTTTTCATGAAAGTTGTTCGTAATACACTGGCTCGCCGTGCAGTTGAAGGCACTGACTACGAGTGTCTAAAAGACACTTTCGTTGGTCCAACTCTGATTGCGTTTTCTAACGAGCACCCTGGTGCCGCTGCGCGTCTTTTCAAAGACTTCGCAAAAGAGAACAAAGAGTTTGAGATCAAGTCTGCTGCATTCGAAGGTGCGATCACTGACCCAGAGGTATTGGCAACACTGCCAACGTACGACGAAGCAATTGCACGCCTGATGATGGGTCTGAAAGAAGCATCTGCAGGCAAGCTGGTTCGTACTATTGCCGCTGTTCGCGACCAAAAAGAAGCGGCGTAATTGCCCTTTTACATTGGTTGCTTAATCTAATTATTGTTGACTTTAAAGAGAATTGTTATGTCTATCACTAACGAGCAAATCCTAGACGCAATTGCAGACATGTCTGTAATGCAAGTTGTTGAGCTAATCGAAGCAATGGAAGAAAAATTCGGCGTATCAGCTGCAGCAGCAGTTGTTGCTGGTGGTGCTGCTGAAGGCGGTGCTGCTGAAGAGCAAACCGAATTTGACGTAATCCTGAAAGAAGCTGGTGCTAACAAAGTAGCAGTTATCAAAGCGGTTCGTGGCGCAACTGGTCTAGGCCTGAAAGAAGCGAAAGCTCTGGTTGACGGCGCTCCTGCACCTCTGAAAGAAGGTGTTGAGAAAGAAGAAGCTGAAGCGCTTAAAGCTCAGCTAGAAGAAGCTGGTGCTTCTGTTGAAGTTAAGTAATTTATACTTAATTTCTTAGCCTGAAAGGGCATTGGCTGGTGGCTAAATAGCCACCGGCCTTTTTGCGCTGTAGGGCGGTAGTGAAATTTCCACCCCGTTTTATCACTGCTGACCATGCAAAAAAAATCAAAGCAAGCGCTTTGATTTTCCTACACTAAACGGTGGTTGTTTAGTCACTGTCCCTTGTACTGGACAGTTTGGGTCACTTATCAGCGAGCTGAGGAACCCTATGGTTTACTCTTATACCGAGAAAAAGCGTATCCGTAAGGATTTTGGTAAGCGTCCTCAAGTTCTGGACGTGCCATACTTGCTGTCGATCCAGCTTGAATCTTTTGAGAAGTTTATCGAGCAGGATCCAGAAGGGCAATACGGTCTTGAAGCTGCCTTTCGCTCTGTCTTTCCAATTCAGAGCTACAACGGCAATTCCGAGCTGCAATACGTTAGCTATCGTCTCGGTGAGCCAGTTTTCGATGTCAAAGAATGCCAAATTCGCGGCGTAACCTATTCGGCACCACTACGCGTGAAACTGCGCTTGGTGATGTTTGATAAAGATGCCCCGGCTGGTACCGTTAAAGACATCAAAGAACAAGAAGTCTATATGGGCGAAATTCCGCTCATGACTGAAAATGGTACCTTTGTCATCAATGGTACTGAGAGGGTTATCGTATCCCAGCTGCACCGTAGTCCGGGCGTCTTTTTCGACAGCGATAAGGGTAAAACCCATTCCTCAGGAAAAGTGCTATATAACGCACGCGTGATCCCATACCGTGGTTCATGGTTGGATTTCGAATTTGATCCTAAGGATATCGTTTACGTTCGTATCGACCGTCGTCGTAAGCTGCCTGCATCGATTATTCTGCGTGCGCTGGAATATACAACGGAAGAGATCCTGGATCTGTTCTTCGATAAAGTTGTCTTTGAAGTCAAAGGTAAAGCGCTAGTCATGGAACTGGTGCCTGATCGCCTACGTGGCGAAACAGCCAGCTTTGACATTGAAGCCAACGGCACCGTTTATGTTGAACAGGGTCGCCGTATTACCGCTCGCCACATCCGTCAGTTGGTGAAAGATAACGTCGATCACATCGAAGTGCCGGTTGAGTACATCGCAGGCAAGATTTCTGCACGTGATTACGTTAACCAAGACACAGGCGAAGTGATTGTCTCGGCTAACCAAGAGTTAAGCCTGGAGACACTGGCGCAATTGTCGCAAGCGGGTCACAAGAAAATCGAAACCCTGTTCACCAACGACTTAGATCATGGTCCGTACATGTCAGATACCTTGCGTATCGACAACACCACGGATCGTTTGACTGCGTTGGTTGAAATCTATCGCATGATGCGCCCAGGCGAGCCACCAACAAAAGAAGCGGCAGAGCAATTGTTCGAAAGCCTCTTCTTCTCTGAAGATCGTTACGATCTATCAGCGGTGGGCCGTATGAAGTTCAACAGCTCATTAGGGCGTGATGAACTAACCGGTCCTGGCGTACTGAGCAAAGAAGACATCATTGAAGTGATGCGTAAACTGATCGATATCCGTAACGGTATCGGTGAAGTGGACGACATCGACCACCTAGGTAACCGTCGTATTCGTTCGGTTGGCGAAATGGCCGAGAACCAATTCCGTGTTGGTTTGGTACGTGTTGAGCGTGCGGTTAAAGAGCGTCTGAGCCTGGGTGACCTTGACAATGTGATGCCACAAGACTTGATCAACGCTAAGCCAATTTCGGCCGCGGTGAAAGAGTTCTTTGGTTCATCTCAGTTGTCACAATTTATGGACCAAAACAACCCGTTGTCTGAGGTGACGCACAAACGTCGTATCTCTGCATTGGGTCCAGGTGGTTTGACGCGTGAGCGCGCCGGCTTTGAAGTTCGAGACGTACACGCGACGCACTACGGTCGTCTCTGTCCGATCGAAACCCCTGAAGGTCCGAACATCGGTCTGATTAACTCACTGTCAGCGTTTGCGCGTTGTAACCCTTACGGCTTCTTGGAAACCCCATACCGTAAAGTGGTTGACGGTAAAGTGACCGATCAAATCGATTACCTGTCAGCGATTGAAGAAGGCCACTACGTGATTGCGCAGGCGAACGCCGCGCTGAACGAAGATGGCTCGTTCACTGATGAACTGATCACTGCGCGTGAGAAAGGGGAATCAGGTCTGCACCCACGTGACCATGTTCAGTACATGGACGTTGCAACCAACCAGGTTGTATCGGTGGCAGCCTCTTTGATCCCATTCCTTGAGCATGACGATGCGAACCGTGCCTTGATGGGTGCGAACATGCAACGTCAGGCCGTTCCAACATTGCGTGCGCAAAAGCCGCTGGTTGGTACGGGTATCGAGCGCAATGTGGCGGTTGACTCAGGTGTTACCGCGGTTGCGAAACGTGGCGGTATCATCCAGTCAGTTGATGCTTCGCGCATCGTACTGAAAGTGAATGAAGATGAGCTGGTACCTGGTGAAGCGGGTATCGACATCTACAACCTGACTAAGTACACCCGTTCTAACCAGAACACCTGTATTAACCAGCGTCCAACTGTGATGCCGGGCGACCAAGTGGCAAAAGGTGACGTACTGGCTGACGGCCCATCGACTGACTTGGGCGAGCTAGCACTGGGTCAGAACATGCGTATCGCGTTTATGCCGTGGAACGGTTATAACTTTGAGGATTCCATCCTTATTTCCGAGCGCGTCGCGCAGGAAGACCGTTTAACCACTATCCACATTCAAGAGCTTTCTTGTGTGGCGCGTGATACCAAGTTGGGCAGCGAAGAAATCACCGCGGACATTCCAAACGTGGGTGAAGCAGCGCTATCGAAACTGGATGAGTCAGGGGTTGTGTATATCGGTGCCGAAGTGAAAGGCGGCGATATCATGGTTGGTAAAGTGACGCCAAAAGGCGAAACGCAACTGACACCAGAAGAGAAACTGCTGCGTGCAATCTTCGGCGAAAAAGCCTCTGACGTGAAAGACTCGTCACTGCGTGTGCCGAACGGTGTATCAGGTACGGTTATCGATGTACAAGTCTTTACTCGCGATGGCGTAGAGAAAGACAAGCGTGCACTCGAAATCGAAGAAATGCAGCTGAAAGAAGCGAAGAAAGACCTGACCGAGGAGTTCTCTATCCTTGAAGGCGGTCTGCTAGCGCGTGTTCGTTCACTGCTTTCTCAAGCCGGTTATACCGACAACCAGTTAGACGGCATGGATCGTAAGACCATGTTGACACAAACACTGGATGATGAAGCACAGCAAACCCAGCTAGAGCAGCTGGCTGAGCAATACGACGAAATTAAAGCCGAGTTCGATAAGAAGTTCGAAACCAAGCGCCGTAAGATCACTCAAGGTGATGATTTGGCTCCTGGCGTACTGAAGATCGTTAAAGTCTACTTGGCCGTTAAACGTCGCATCCAGCCGGGTGACAAGATGGCCGGTCGTCACGGTAACAAAGGTGTAATCTCGAAGATTAACCCAGTTGAAGACATGCCTTACGACGAAAACGGTGTTCCTGTGGATCTGGTACTTAACCCGCTGGGTGTACCTTCACGTATGAACATCGGTCAGATCCTAGAAACACACATGGGTCTGGCGGCGAAAGGTATCGGTGACAAGATCAACCGTATGCTCAAAGAGCAGCAAGAACTGGCGAAATTCCGCGAGTTCCTGCAGAAGGTCTATAGTCTGGGCGATACCCGTCAGAAAGTGGACATCAGTAAACTGACTGACGACGAAGTACGCACCTTGGTGAACAACCTGCGTGACGGTCTTCCAACGGCATCGCCTGTCTTTGACGGTGCACCAGAGCCGTTGATCAAAGAGCTACTCAAACTGGGTGATCTGCCAGAGTCAGGTCAGCTAGCGCTTTATGATGGCCGCACGGGTGAGAAGTTTGAGCGTCCAGTAACCGTGGGTTACATGTACATGCTGAAACTGAACCACTTGGTTGATGACAAGATGCACGCCCGTTCAACTGGCTCGTACAGCCTTGTAACTCAGCAGCCGCTGGGTGGTAAGGCACAGTTCGGTGGTCAGCGATTCGGTGAGATGGAAGTATGGGCACTGGAAGCATACGGTGCTGCCTATACCCTACAAGAAATGCTCACCGTGAAGTCGGATGACGTTAATGGCCGTACCAAGATGTATAAGAACATCGTGGATGGCGACCATCGTATGGAGCCGGGCATGCCGGAATCTTTCAACGTATTGCTGAAAGAAATCCGCTCGTTGGGTATCAACATCGAGCTGGAAGACGAGTAAGCCGCTGGCTGACTCTCTCCGGTAAGAATATGAAGGCGCTGCCTGTCAGCGCCTTTATGGGTCAACTCCTCACAGGAGCCGATTGTGAAAGACTTACTTAAGTTTCTGAAAGCACAGCATAAGACCGAAGAATTTGATTCGATCAAAATCGGTCTAGCCTCACCAGACATGATCCGTTCATGGTCGTTTGGTGAAGTGAAAAAGCCAGAAACCATCAACTACCGTACCTTTAAGCCTGAGCGTGACGGTTTGTTCTGTGCACGTATCTTCGGCCCGGTCAAAGACTACGAATGTCTTTGTGGTAAATACAAGCGCCTGAAGCACCGTGGCGTCATTTGTGAAAAATGTGGCGTTGAAGTTACTCAGACCAAAGTGCGCCGTGAGCGTATGGGTCACATTGAGCTGGCTTCACCTGTTGCCCACATTTGGTTCCTGAAGTCGCTACCATCACGCATTGGTTTGCTGATGGACATGCCGCTACGTGACATCGAGCGTGTGCTTTACTTTGAATCCTACGTGGTGATTGAGCCAGGTATGACCAACCTTGAGCGTGGTCAGATGCTGTCTGAAGAGCAGTACTTGGACGCGTTGGAAGAGTGGGGCGACGAATTTGATGCGCGCATGGGCGCAGAAGCAGTGAAAGCACTGCTGGCGAACATGGATCTGTCAGTTGAGACAGAGCAAATGCGTGAAGAGTTGGAAGAAACCAACTCTGAAACCAAACGTAAGAAGATCACTAAGCGTTTGAAGCTGGTGGAAGCCTTCTTGCAATCAGGTAACAACCCTGAGTGGATGATCCTGACTGTGCTGCCTGTGTTGCCGCCAGACTTGCGTCCATTGGTACCGTTGGACGGTGGTCGTTTTGCGACCTCGGATCTGAACGACCTTTACCGTCGTGTGATCAACCGTAACAACCGTTTGAAGCGCCTGCTTGATCTTGCTGCACCAGACATCATCGTGCGTAACGAAAAACGCATGCTGCAAGAGTCTGTGGATGCCTTACTTGATAACGGTCGTCGTGGTCGTGCCATCACTGGCTCGAACAAGCGTCCGCTTAAATCGCTGGCTGACATGATCAAAGGTAAGCAGGGTCGTTTCCGTCAGAACCTGCTGGGTAAACGCGTTGACTACTCTGGCCGTTCGGTAATCACCGTAGGTCCATACTTGCGTCTGCATCAGTGTGGTCTGCCAAAGAAAATGGCACTAGAGCTGTTTAAACCGTTTATCTACGGCAAGCTTGAGACTCGTGGTCTCGCGACCACCATCAAAGCCGCCAAGAAGATGGTTGAGCGCGAAGAAGCTGTGGTATGGGATATCTTGGATGAAGTCATCCGTGAACACCCTGTCCTGCTAAACCGTGCACCAACACTTCACCGTTTGGGTATCCAAGCGTTTGAACCTGTGCTTATCGAAGGTAAAGCGATTCAGCTACACCCATTGGTGTGTGCGGCCTATAACGCCGACTTCGATGGTGACCAGATGGCTGTTCACGTACCGCTGACGCTGGAAGCCCAGCTCGAAGCGCGTGCGTTGATGATGTCGACCAACAACATCCTATCGCCAGCATCCGGTGATCCTATCATCGTACCGTCTCAGGACGTGGTTCTGGGTCTTTACTACATGACCCGTGAGAAGGTGAACGGCAAAGGCGAAGGCATGTACTTGGCCGGCCCAGGCGAAGCCGAAAAGGTTTACCGTACTGGCCATGCTGAACTGCATACGCGCGTAAAAGTGCGTATCAAGCAAGTTGATATCGATGAGATGGGCGCTCGTACCGAGAAAGTATCACTGGTTGATACCACCGTCGGTCGTGCCATGCTGTGGACCATCGTGCCGGAAGGCCTGTCATTTGACTTGGTTAACCAGCCGTTGGGTAAAAAGCAAATCTCTAACTTGCTCAACACCTGTTACCGTAAGCTGGGTCTGAAAGACACTGTTATTTTTGCTGACCAAATCATGTACACCGGTTTTGCCTACGCGGCACTGTCGGGCACCTCTGTCGGTATCGACGATATGGTGATCCCACAAGCCAAGTACGACTTGATCGAAGCAGCAGAAGCAGAAGTTGCGGAAATCCAAGAGCAGTTCCAATCTGGTCTGGTTACCGCGGGCGAACGTTACAACAAAGTGATCGATATCTGGGCTGCAGCGAACGAACAAGTTGCAAAAGCCATGATGGATAACCTGTCTAACGAGACAGTGATTAACCGTGACGGCGAAGAAGAAACCCAGAAGTCGTTCAACAGTGTTTACATGATGGCCGACTCAGGCGCACGTGGTTCTGCGGCACAGATTCGTCAGCTAGCCGGTATGCGTGGTCTGATGGCGAAGCCAGATGGCTCTATCATCGAAACGCCAATCACGGCGAACTTCCGTGAAGGCCTGAACGTTCTTCAGTACTTTATCTCTACGCACGGTGCGCGTAAGGGTCTTGCAGATACCGCATTGAAGACAGCGAACTCAGGTTACCTGACTCGTCGTCTGGTTGACGTAGCCCAAGACGTGGTCGTGACCGAAACCGATTGTGGCACCGAAGGCGGTATCCACATGATGGCGGTTATCGAAGGCGGTGACGTGAAAGAAGCACTGCGTGAGCGTGTGCTGGGTCGTGTCGTCGCTGAAGACGTACTGAAGCCGGGTACTGACGAGGTGCTTGCACCACGTAACACCCTGCTGGATGAGAAGTGGTGTGACATTCTTGAGCAGCACTCTGTCGATAAGGTAAAAGTACGCTCTGTCGTAACCTGTGAAACTGACTTCGGTTGTTGTGCACACTGTTACGGTCGTGACTTGGCACGTGGTCACTTGGTGAACCACGGTGAGTCTGTGGGCGTTATCGCGGCACAGTCTATCGGTGAGCCAGGTACACAGCTGACCATGCGTACGTTCCACATCGGTGGTGCGGCATCGCGTGCGGCGGCAGAAAACAACATCCAGGTGAAGAACAAAGGTTCTATGCACCTGCACAATGTGAAATCCGTGACCAACAGCGACGGTAAGCTAGTGATTACCTCGCGTGCGTCAGAGATGACCATTGTTGATGAGTTCGGTCGTACGAAAGAAAGCTACAAAGTGCCTTACGGTGCCTTGCTGAGCAAGAAAGATGGTGAAGCGGTTGAAGCTGGCGACGTCGTTGCTAACTGGGACCCGCACACCATGCCAATCATCACCGAAGTAGAAGGTAGCGTTCGCTTCGTAGACATGATTGATGGCGTCACCATGCAGCGTCAAACTGATGAACTGACCGGCCTGTCTTCTATCGTGGTCATGGATGCCTCTGAGCGCCCATCATCCGGTAAAGATAAGCGTCCTGCAGTGAAACTGGTTGATGCGCAAGGCAATGACATGATGATCCCAGGCACTGATATGCCGGTTCAATACTTCTTGCCGGGTAACGCAATTGTTCAGCTGGATGACGGCGCGAACGTTGGCATTGGTGACACCTTGGCGCGTATCCCGCAAGAAAGCGGCGGTACCAAGGATATCACCGGTGGTCTGCCACGTGTTGCTGACCTGTTCGAAGCGCGTAAGCCAAAAGAGCCAGCTATCTTGGCGGAGATCACAGGTACTGTTTCCTTCGGTAAAGAAACCAAAGGTAAACGTCGCCTGATCATCACCCCAGAAGAAGGCCAAGCCTACGAAGAGATGATTCCAAAATGGCGTCAGCTCAACGTATTCGAAGGTGAAAAAGTCGAGAAAGGTGATGTGATCGCTGATGGTCCAGAATCACCGCACGACATCTTGCGTCTGCGTGGTGTTCACGCAGTGGCTGAGTACATCACCAACGAAGTTCAAGACGTTTACCGTCTGCAAGGCGTTAAGATCAACGATAAGCATATCGAGACCATCGTGCGTCAGATGTTGCGTAAGGTGACCATTAAGTCTGCAGGTGATACCGACTTCTTGGAAGGCGAGCAAGTGGAATACTCACGTGTGACCATTGCTAACCGTGAACTTGAAGCGGAAGGCAAGCGTCCAGCGACCTATGGTCGTGACCTGCTGGGTATCACTAAAGCCTCGTTGGCGACTGAGTCATTCATCTCAGCGGCATCGTTCCAGGAAACCACGCGCGTGCTGACAGAAGCAGCCGTAGCGGGTAAACGTGATGACTTACGTGGTCTGAAAGAGAACGTGATTGTGGGTCGTTTGATCCCAGCCGGTACTGGTTTCGCGTATCATAAAGATCGTCAAGCCAAACGTGCTGAGCCTGAACAGCCTGTTGCACCACAGATTGATGCTGAGCAAGCCTCACAAGATCTGGCAGCACTTTTGAATGCAGGACTGAACGACGACAATTAATCGATTGTCTCGCACCATTGAAAAGGCACCTCCTCGGAGGTGCCTTTTGTTTTTCTGCCCTAGAGCACAAAAAAACGCCGCCAAGAGGCGACGGATTCGTTTATTCACTGATACGTATTTACGCGCCAGGCGGGTGAGCTAAGCTATCTGCAATGACACGAATTAGTGTGTCTTCTAACTCGAAACGTTGTTCCAGCAGCTCGCCGATCGCTGAGATGTCTTCATCAAAGTCGGGGAAGTGATAGTCCTCATCATCCCAATCAAGCTCACTAAATTTGTCGTTGAAATCGAGCAAAGGATCCGTGGTGTCAACAATGCGGAAATACAAGCTATCGGTTTCTTGTGTTGCCGAGAAGCCGGTAGACTGCCATCGCTCCATGACCATGTTATAAATCTTAAAATGCCCCGTGGAGATGTAATCGACCAAGTGATCGCAGAAGCGGTCAATTTCTTCTTTGCTGGGCAGATTCTGCTTCTTTTTTACCGCGACACCTGCCACGTTGTAGTATTCAACCAGCAGCTGACGACGTAACTCGAGCCAGTAATCGATGACGTCATCGTAACCGCTCCATTGTGCTTTAGTACGTTCAAGTTTTTTCAGCATGATCGGCGTCCTCGTGATCGATCAGCGAATGGGTGGCACTATATACGGCCAACTTAAAATTAACGGGCTGCTCAATCCTTTGCATCACGTTATGAAGTTAGATTGCCAGTATTCAAGTATAGCTGCAAGGCTAAGGAAGTGACCATGTCTCAGAATCAACAAGCCGTCTATTTGTGTGCGGTTGTCGACGGAAAACTCTGGCTTCCTCACGGTACATTGCCTTTGTTATCCCTATCAGAATTGCCGTTTGCGGTGCAGACGACGATCACCGTTGGTCATTATCAACACATCCCAGTGGTGGGGGCATGGAATTGTAACACCATGCTACCGAGTGATGAGATGGCGGACTTGAGAGCGCTATTATCGGATTTACCGGCTGACTTGTTTGCGCTAGTGGGACGAGTCGTTCAGCTTGATGTGATGCAAAAGCAGCAAGCATTTTGCGGCCGCTGTGGCCACCGTGCGGTATTGGATACACAGTCGGTGGCGATGTGGTGCGCCGTCTGTCAACGTCACGATTATCCGCGTGTGTCGCCTTGTGTGATTGTGGCGGTACGTGATGACAAGCGACTGCTGCTGGCACAGCATCCACGGCATAAAACCGGGATGTATACCGTGATTGCCGGATTCGTTGAGCCCGGTGAAACCCTCGAACAGTGCGTGGCGCGCGAGGTCAAAGAGGAAACGGGGATTGAGGTGAAAAATATCCGTTATATGGATAGCCAGCCGTGGGCCTTTCCTTCCAATGTCATGATGGGTTTTTTGGCCGACTATGCAAGCGGTCAGCTACGGCCAGATTATGAGGAATTGACGGATGCACAATGGTTTGACTGCCAATCACTCCCGCCAGTTGCACCTCAAGGGACCATTGCGCGGCGCTTGATTGACGCAAGCTGCGCGCTTGCGCAGGAATAAAAAAACCCGGCCGTAGGGAAGCCGGGGTAAGATGCGAACATAATTGTCTTTCGCAGACCTATTGTCGTTATGCGTTGGTTTTATCATGTGGTGAGAAAAGCAGCAATCATCGCCCACCCTTGGGATGACAGTTTTATGATCCTGTTAACAAAGGTTGGCTTTTGTTGCGACTCGACAGTGATACAATGACGCCTCTTTTCGCTCACAGGCTTTAACACAATGACTGAACTGAAAAACGATCGCTATTTACGCGCTTTACTCAAACAGCCAGTGGATTGCACCCCCGTGTGGATGATGCGTCAAGCTGGTCGCTATCTGCCAGAATACCGCGAAGTACGTGCGCAAGCCGGTGATTTTCTGTCATTGTGTAAAAATGCAGAGCTGGCGTGTGAAGTGACTTTACAACCTTTACGCCGCTTTGATCTCGATGCCGCTATTCTGTTCTCCGACATTTTGACCATCCCCGATGCGATGGGACTGGGTTTGTATTTTGAGACCGGAGAGGGGCCGAAGTTTGCGCGCCCGATTACCTGTAAGGCGGACGTCGATAAAATCGGCATTCCCGATCCTGAAGGTGAGCTGCAATATGTGATGAATGCCGTACGCACTATTCGTCACGAATTGAACGGAGACGTTCCCTTGATTGGTTTTTCCGGCAGCCCTTGGACGCTCGCCACCTACATGGTGGAAGGGGGCAGCTCGAAAGCCTTTACCAAGCTTAAGAAGATGATGTATGCCGAGCCACAAACCCTGCATGCATTACTCGATAAGCTTGCCGATAGCGTGACCAGCTATTTGAATGCGCAAATCAAAGCGGGCGCCCAATCGGTGATGATCTTTGATACTTGGGGTGGGGTATTAACCCCGCGTGATTATTACGACTTCTCACTCCAATACATGCATAAAATTGTGGATGGTCTGATCCGTGAGCATGAAGGCCGTCGTGTCCCAGTGACCTTGTTTACCAAAAACGGCGGAATGTGGCTTGAGAAAATCGCGGCGACCGGTTGCGATGGTGTGGGGTTAGATTGGACAATCGATATTGCCGATGCCAAAGCACGGATTGGTGATAAAGTGGCCTTGCAAGGCAATATGGACCCGTCCATCCTCTATGCTCAGCCTGATCGTATCCGTCAAGAGGTTGCGACTATCCTAGAAGGATTTGGCGAAGGGACAGGCCATGTCTTTAATCTCGGCCACGGGATCCACCTCGATGTCCCGCCGGAAAACGCCGGGGTGTTTGTCGATGCGGTGCATGAGTTGTCCCGTCTGTATCACGACTAAGCTAGCACGCTCGCCAATGGCGAGCGTTTTTTTACCTCGGTGCAGTGAACAACGCCTGTTGGATCTGCGTTTGCAGGGCTGGCACTACCTGTTCTTCAAACCATGGATGACGACGTAGCCATAACGTATTTCTGGGCGAGGGGTGAGGTAGCACAAAAGTGTGCGGTGCCCACTGCCGCCAGTGTTTGACGGTTTCGGTCAATGTTTTGGGCTTATTGGCTAAATAGTACTGCTGAGCATACTGGCCAATCAGCAAGGTCACCGCAACGTTAGGGAGGTGCGCTTTGATTGCCTTGTGCCACACAGGCGCACAAATGCGGGCAGGCGGCAAATCGCCCGATTTACCTTTGCCCGGATAGCATAGCCCCATCGGCATAATGGCAAATAAGTCAGGCTGATAGAATTGCTCGCGCGTGACCCCCAGCCATTCTCGTAAGCGGTCGCCACTGGGATCATTAAAGGGCAGGCCACTGTCATGGACGCGTCTACCGGGTGCTTGGCCGATAATCAGTACCCGCGCATCCGTACTGGCTTGGATCACAGGACGAGGTCCATCAGGTAGCCAATGTTGGCATAATCGGCATGCTTGTGCTGCGGATAACCCTGTCTCCAAATCCGAAAACGTCATCTAGTACCCTTTATCAAAATCGACGTGGTGGAGCAAAGGCTCGCCAGCATGCCAGCGCCGATAGTTATCCGTAAACAGCTTAAAGACCTGATCGGGGAAGCTAACGGCAGCAATATGCGGTGTCACTGTCACCTTGGGGTGTGTCCAAAACGGATGCGACTCGGGCAGGGGCTCCTGTTGCATCACATCCAAGACCGCGCCGCGAAGCTGCTTCGCCTCCAACGCGTGGATCAGGGCGTGCTCATCCACGGTGGCACCACGCCCGACGTTAATAAAGAAAAGATCCAGCGCATGCTGCCAAAACGCTGCATTCAGGCATTGGTGTGTTTTGTCTGTGGCGGGCAAAGTGCTTACTAACACATCAACCTCACGCAACCGTTGCTGTAATTCGGGCAGTGTCATGGTGTGATCAAACGCCTCGACAGACCGGCCGGTTTGGTTGGTGCCCAGTACCTTCATGCCAAACGCGTGAGCGACGGTCGCGATATACTGGCCAATCGCTCCTGTGCCTAAAATGGCGAGCGTTTGCCCATGCAATGACTGATAGGGCTGAGGCTGCCAGTGACACTGCGCTTGCTGTTTGGCGTACTGACCAATATGGCGAGTATTCGTCAATAGGTGTCCGAAAACATATTCGGCCATTAAGGGGCCAAAAATACCGCGCACATTGGTGAGCTGATAGTGGCGGAACGGCGCCTGAATCAGCGCATCGGTCCCGGCGAAGGTGGATTGCAACCAGCGCAACGCGTTGGCATGAGGCAGCTTTGACACGGCAAGCGGTGGGTCAGCTAGCCAGATCGTGGCCTCTTCTGCGTTATGCGTGAGGGCGAGATCTGGGAGTTGGGCTGCTGCCAGTAATTGATGGTAGGTCGCAGCATGCTCACTGATCACATAAACTTTATCCACAAAGGCTCCTTTTTATGGGGCGGTGAATCAAGTACACTTGCACCCAATTTACCGACGGACAATTGTCCCCCGTTATTTAAGATCAATTGGCTATGTTAAGAAACCCCTTACAACTGCGTTTGGAAAAATGTGAGACTTGGCAGCACGTCAGTTTTATGGCTGCGCTGGTGGAGCGTATGTACCCTAACTATGCCCTTTACTGTGCGCAAACTGAATTTGCTGACCCTCAAGCGTTTCGCAATATTCTTGATGCAGTGTGGGAATCACAAACAGTGAAAGGGGCCAAAATTGACTTTGAGCGACAGCTAGAAAAGCTGGAGCCATTGATCCCTGCGCTCACCGATGACGCGATTTACCTCACTTATCCAGCCATTGATGCCTGTGCGGCGTTATCACACCTTCTTCACGCCTTGCTTGACCGTGATGAAATGCTGACCATTACGCTGAAAGTGAGCCAGCAGTCGGTGATGAGCGTCGCGCAACTGGAAGAAGCACAAACCGGCGATGCAGTCACCGATGAAAACCAGAAGGCGAATGAAGCTGTGTGTGATGAATGGGACGCGCAGTGGGCGATTTTCCGGGTACTGAAAAGTGCGGATACCCGCGACGTTGAGATGCTTAAAGGCATTCGCCAAGAGTTACGCGAGGCGGGTGTGAGCAACTTAGGATTAAGCCTTTGAACGGCGGAAAATGAGATAAAAAAGGCGGCTTCGGCCGCCTTTTGTGTTTAGGTTATCCCGATGATTCATCCGATTGACGCTGTACGGGTGGTTCATCGTCGTCTTGGCTCTCAATCATCTTATGCTGCTTTTTCCATGACTCCCAACGCTGGTAGGCCAATTGCTGCATATCGGTGACAGTATCCGCTTCATCAATGATCTCGCGGCCGGTTAAGTACTCGAAAATATCTTCCAGCGTGATTATCCCTTGCACCGTCCCGTACTCGTCCACAATCATCGCTAATTGCGCGCGACGGATCATTAAGATATCGAACGCTTGTAATACGCTATTACCGGGCAAAATCACCGCGAGTGGACGCATAAGGTCACCCAGGGTGGTACGTCGAGCCCCGCGTGTCTTGGCGGCATAGATATCGGATTTGTGGACAAAACCTAAAATATCATCACGCTGTTCGCCATAAATCAACGGGCGCGAGAAGGGACAGTCACTGTGCTCGGTTAAAAAGGTATCTACACTCATCTCCGCCGGGACACGAAAAAGCACCGGACGTGGGGTCATCAACTGCGTGGCAGGGAGCTCACGCAGTTTCAACATGTTGTTGAGCATCTGGGTTTCATCTTCACCCATTTCACCACTTTCTGAGGCGAGCATCGCCATGGCCGAGATTTCATCACGCAGTTTGACATGGGTCGCGTCAGAGCTAAGACGCTTGGTTATTTGCTCGGATACCCACACAAAGGGGGTCAGGCCCCATACCATCCACTTCAATACAATCGCCGCCCCTGGCGCCAATTGCGGCCAGAAGTTGGCACCAATGGTTTTTGGGATAATCTCGGAGAGTAATAAAATAGCCAGTGTGAGTACTGCGGAGAATACCCCAACCCATGCATCGCCAAACACATTGGCCGCTTGTGCCCCTGCACCTGCTGCCCCCACGGTGTGCGCAATGGTGTTTAAGGTGAGGATCGAAGCCAGTGGTCGGTCGATATTATCTTTTAAGGCGGTCAGTTTCGCCGCGGCTGGGTGTTCTTGCTGACGGAGATTCGCCAAATAGCTTGGCGTAATACTCAATAGGATTGCTTCAAGCACAGAACAAATGAAAGATACACCAATAGATAATGAGATAAATAGGACAAGAGTCAGCATATATTCCCGAGTATGAAAGCCAGTCGTCCCCTTAAAGATCAGGCCAGTGGCGGGCTTTTACAACCATTCAAATGAGAAAAAGCGCAACAAATTGTGAGATCGCGCTCAGTTTGTGGTTAAAGAGCCTCCATATAGTCTCACCAAGCGCCACAAACCTTTGCCAGCCGGGCTTCTTTTGAATTAGAGTGAGCTCGTCTCTAAAAAAACCTAGAAGGGAAGACATAATGAACAAGACCCAACTGATCGACCTGATCGCTGAAAAAGCCGACCTTTCAAAAGCGCAAGCAAAAGCAGCACTGGAAGCGACTTTGGGCGGAATTGAAGGTGCCCTAAAAGAAGGCGAGCAGGTGCAACTGATTGGCTTCGGTACGTTTAAAGTAAACCACCGTGCAGCGCGCACGGGTCGTAACCCACAGACGGGTCAAGAGATCCAAATTTCAGCGGCTAACGTGCCAGCCTTTGTGGCAGGTAAAGCACTGAAAGACGCGGTTAAGTAAGCGTCAATCGTCATTATCGCCATAGCCTCTGCTATGGCGTTTTTGTCTCTGGGTGACGCAAAATGCGAAGAGTATGGGCGTTATCGCTGATCATACTGCTCACGGCCTGTAGCCGTGGCGAACCCCCGAAGCCTGTCACACGGGTAACAGCCTCTGTTGCGGGTGGTGACCACAGTGCGGTCTATTGGCTCGATAGCCAACAGGGGCGCCCAATCAGCTTGTCAGAGCATGTTTGGCAAGGGGATTACGGCGAGTATCGCGGCGAATATGTGTGGCGAGATGGCCAATTACGTGCCTTAAAGCGTGAAGGTGAACAGCTCGCAGATAATACGCGTGTCCCTTTTTCTCTCCATGTCCGTTTTGATGCCAGTGGCGAACCTGTATTTCAACGCTATCGCCAAGATGGCGCGATTATTCCCCTCGACAGTGCTGCGTTAACGCGCCTGTATCAAGAGTCCAATCAGATCCTCGGCCAAGCCCAAGGGCAAATCGCGCGCAATGTGTCTGTCTTGCAGGGACAGCGAATAGGTGAATATTGGGTAGATTGCCGTGGCGAACGGCAGCGTTGGGTCTTTGATGATGCGATCCCGCCCGTGGTGGTGAGCAAGCTGCTCCAGCCGGGTACCTTTGTGATTGGCGCTGGGAATCCCGGTATTGGCAAAGATACCATCGATGCCTTGGTCTTGGTGCGCCGTGAAAAGGCGTGCTTAACCCGTCCTCAGCTATTGGCAGAATAAAAAATGCGCCCAGAGGACGCATTGTGGCATGGTGTGACGGTCACTGATTCGCTTATGATGTAGCGTTTTCGCGTGCGATGGCGCGATGGGCAATATCACGGCGGTAAAAGCAGCCCGGCCACTGGATCATGGCAGCCAGCGTATCAGCCCCTTGTTTTGCCGTAGTCACATTCTCACCTAATGCGGTAGCACAGAGTACACGCCCGCCAGCGGTGACAATATCGCCGTCTTTTAGTGCTGTCCCTGCGTGAAATACTTTGGCGGTCTCGCTATCGGTGGGTAACCCAGAGATACGATCCCCTTTGCGATAGTCACCCGGATAGCCACCAGCGGCTAAGACCACGCCCACGGCTGCACGTGGATCCCAGTGAGACTCGACCTTATCAAGGCGTCCTTGCGTGCCTGCCAAGCAAAGCTCAACCAAGTCAGATTGCAAGCGCATCATAATCGGTTGGGTTTCCGGATCGCCAAAGCGACAGTTAAACTCAATCACTTTTGGCGTCCCATCGGCACTGATCATCAAGCCTGCGTATAGAAAGCCTGTATACGGCACACCATCGGCGCGCATGCCTTCTACTGTTGGCATGATTACCTCGTCCATCACACGTTGATGGATTGCATCGGTGACCACAGGCGCGGGCGAGTATGCACCCATACCGCCGGTATTAAGGCCGGTATCGCCTTCTCCGACCCGTTTGTGGTCTTGGCTGGTGGCCATTGGCAGCACATGCTCTCCATCGATCATGACGATAAAGCTTGCTTCTTCACCTTGCAGAAATTCCTCGATGACCACGCGGTGACCGGCTTCACCAAACGCATTGCCCGAGAGCATATCGCGCACTGCCTCGGTGGCTTCTTGTTCGGTCATCGCGACAATGACCCCTTTTCCAGCAGCAAGGCCGTCGGCTTTGACCACAATGGGCGCGCCTTTTTCCTCGATGTAGGCTAATGCGGGCTCTACCGTCGAAAAGGTTTGGTAGTCAGCGGTGGGAATGCCATGTCGCGCTAAAAAGTCTTTACTGAAGGCTTTCGAACCTTCAAGTTGTGCCGCTGCTTGGGTAGGACCAAAGATGGCCAAGCCGTGCTCACGGAAGGCATCGACCACACCTAACACCAAGGGGGCTTCAGGACCCACGATGGTCAAATCAATTTGTTGCTCGCGCGCAAAGGCCAGCAATCCCTCAACGTCATCAGCAGCAATGGCGATATTGCTGACTTTTTCCTCGTGGGCGGTGCCGGCATTGCCCGGTGCGCAATATACGATTTCAACGTTTGATGACTGCGCGGCTTTCCACGCCAGCGCATGTTCGCGGCCACCGCCACCAATCACTAATACCTTCATGTGTTCTCCTTCATCGCCCACTTAGTGGCGGAAATGGCGCATACCGGTAAAGACCATCGCCATGCCATGCTCATTGGCGGCAGCAATCACTTCGTCATCACGCATCGAACCGCCCGGTTGGATCACGCAGGTGATCCCAGCTTTTGCTGCAGCATCAATGCCGTCACGGAAAGGGAAGAAAGCATCGGAGGCCATCACGCTACCGGCCACTTCGAGCTGCTCATCGGCCGCTTTAATGCCGGCTATCTTCGCCGAGTAGACGCGGCTCATTTGGCCGGCGCCCACGCCGATGGTCATGCTGTCTTTGGCATACACAATCGCGTTTGATTTCACGTATTTTGCCACTTTCCAGCAAAATAGCGCATCGTTTAGCTCTTTGTCTGTGGGCTGACGCTCAGTGACAATACGCAAATCGTCTAAACCGACCATGCCTTGGTCGCGGGCTTGGACTAACAAGCCACCATTGACGCGCTTGCTATCCCAACCTGTGGTGCGTGCTTGCCATTGGCCACACTCGAGAAGGCGTACGTTCTTCTTCGCTGCGACCACTGCTTTGGCGGCCTCACTGACGCGCGGTGCGATGATCACTTCAACAAATTGACGTTCGACAATGGCTTGTGCTGTGTCGCTGTCCAGTTCACGGTTAAAGGCAATAATGCCACCAAATGCTGAGGTAGGATCGGTTTGATAAGCACGTTGATAGGCGCTGAGTAAGTCTTCACCGATGGCAACGCCACAGGGATTGGCGTGTTTTACAATCACGCAAGCAGGCTGTTCAAACTCTTTCACGCACTCTAATGCCGCATCGGTGTCAGCGATATTGTTATAAGACAGCGCCTTGCCTTGTAGTTGGGTGGCCGTCGCCACCGAGGCCTCTTGCGGTTGGGCTTCAGTATAAAAGGCACCCGCCTGATGGCTGTTCTCGCCATAGCGCATGTCTTGCTTTTTGACCCAATGTTGCGTCAGGGTGCGCGGGAACGGCGAATCTTGGCTTTCTTCGGCGTGATGGTAGGCGGGGACTTGGGTGCCAAAGTAATTCGCAATCATGGCATCGTAGGCCGCGGTGTGCTCAAACGCGGCAATGGCTAAATCAAAGCGCGTGGCATGTGTCAAAGACTGCTGGTGCTGATCCATCTCGGTAAGCACGCGATCATAATCTTGGCTGTTCACCACAGTGGTGACGTCGGCATGGTTTTTCGCCGCTGAGCGCACCATGGTTGGGCCGCCGATATCGATATTCTCGATGGCTTGCTCGCGTGTGCAATCTGGGTTAGCAACGGTTTGTGCGAACGGGTAGAGATTCACCACCACCATATCAATCGGTGCGATTTGATGCTGTTCCATCACCGCATCGTCTTGACCGCGTCGGCCCAAAATGCCGCCGTGAATTTTCGGGTGGAGGGTTTTCACGCGGCCATCCATCATTTCTGGGAAGCCGGTATGCTCGGAGACTTCGGTGACCGCAAGGCCGTTTTCTGCGAGTAAACGGGCAGTACCGCCGGTCGATAGCAGTTCGACACCGCGTTGGGCGAGTGCTTGGGCAAACTCGACCACACCGGTTTTATCAGACACGCTGAGTAACGCGCGACGAATAGGACGCAGATTTTCCATGGCTTAGTTCTCTTCACTGACAGATTGAATGCTTATCAAAGCCCATCGCGTCTATCACCACGGATAAGCTTTATTAAACCGCCAAGTGTCAAAGCGGCGATATTCTATCTGATTTTGTTTGCGCAATCGATTGCTATTTGCTGATGGCGACATTTTTATTGTTTTTACACTTCATCTTTTTCTGGTTCGCATGCAATGCTGGTCATAAGGTCGCGGCTTTGCTACAAAAAGAAGGATCAATCGCATTACGATAGAGGAGCGGTGATGACCAAGTTGCTGCAAATCGGTGAGCTAGCCAAGCACTGTGGTGTCTCCACCGATACGCTGCGTTTTTATGAAAAGTCTGGCTTGCTAGCACCGAGTGCGCGCACAGAGGGTGGATACCGGCTTTATGCCGATGATGCCATTAGCCAAGTAATGTTCATTTTGCGCGGCAAAGAAATGGGGTTATCGCTTGATGAAATTCACGAGCTGTCTGACATTCGCGAAGAAGCGACGTTACACACCTGTGCAGAAGTCAAAGGGATCACCCAGCGGCGCCTGAATGAGGTCTCAGAGAAGATAGCCGCACTTGAGCGGGTTAGGCATGCACTGACACGTTTAAATGCCGCCTGCTGCGGTATGGACGACGATGACGCGACCCATTGCTCAATATTAGAAACCCTGGCGGACAGCGAAGATTCCAACCCATGCTGTTAAGGGAAGCTGCGTTGTACCATCAGAGAAAACAAAAACGGGCTAACCGATTGACGGCTAGCCCGTTTTATAATAGCCAAACCAATGATTGATTAGTTCATGCCGTATTTTTTCAGTTTCTTACGCAATGTACCGCGGTTGATGCCCATCATGGTGGCTGCGCGGGTTTGGTTACCGCGGGTGTATTGCATGATGGTATCCAGCAGTGGCTGCTCAACTTCTGCGAGGACAAGCTCATACAGATCGTTGACTTCCTGGCCATTCAATTGCGCTAGGTAGTTCTTCAGGGATGCTTTTACAGAGTCACGAAGTGGCTTTTGCGTAATTTGATCTTGTGAAGTTACAGTCGTTACTGTCAATGCTTCGGAAGTCAGGTTTTGTTCGAACATATTCTGTCAGCTCTTCTCGTATTTATGCAACGTTGTCGAAGTAGCCTTGCAGCGCATCGATCTGCTGTTGTGCATCTTCGATTGCGTTGAAGGTTCGGCGAAAATCGCCAATTTGATCATGCTCTTTCAGGTACCAACCCACGTGCTTACGGGCGATACGTAATCCTTTGAGCTCCCCATAAAAGTGATGAAGCTCTTGAACATGACCCAACAAAATCGTCCTAACCTCTTCTAGTGAAGGGGCAGGCAGGTACTCACCAGTAGTGAGATAGTGGTGGATTTCGCGAAAAATCCACGGGCGTCCTTGAGCAGGACGACCAATCATCAATGCATCAGCACCTGTGTAATCCAGCACATAACGTGCTTTTTCCGGAGAATCAATGTCGCCATTGGCAATCACTGGGATCGACACAGCCGCTTTGGCTGCTTTAATGCTGTCGTACTCTGCTTCCCCTTTGTACATACAGGCGCGCGTGCGGCCATGCAGGGCAAGGGCTTGGATACCACAATCTTCCGCCATCCGGGCGATCTCTACACAGTTCTTATTGTCCGGGTCCCAACCTGTACGGGTTTTCAATGTCACCGGCACATCCACCGCGTTTACCGTGGCTTTGAGGATTTGCTCAATGAGGTCCGGTCGCGTTAGCAAGGCAGAGCCGGCTAACTTCTTATTGACCTTTTTCACTGGGCAACCCATGTTGATGTCGATGACTTGTGCCCCGTTTTCGACACAAAAGCGGGCCGCCTCGGCCATTAGCTCTGGCTCGGCACCGGCGATCTGAACCGAACGAAGGCCAGACTCGTCAATATGAACCATGCGCTTTTGCGATTTGTTCGTTCGCCATAAGGCTGGATTAGACGACATCATTTCACTGACCGCCATGCCTGCGCCGTGCGCAAGACATAACTCACGAAAAGGTCGGTCCGTGACACCTGCCATTGGGGCAACGATCAACGGGACATCCAGGTTATAAGGTCCGATACGCAAAAGCTCTAAATCCTCTGTCAGCCGCTCTGAGTCAGCAAGGGCGCGCATTTTACGCATTTTTGACGCGTCTGAAAAGGACAATATTTGAGCATTGATGGCTTGATTTTTACAGCACTTTTTGTATCAGTCGCGTTTCGCTGATTAATCAAGCATTTCGAGTAGCACGTCAACGATGACTTAGCGACCTTGTTAAGGGTACGGTAAGCCGTTTGTACGACGATGCGAACGATTAAGCGGGTAACTGACCGCTAATTCGGCACCACTCTTCACGCTCTACGATCGGGTCGATAGTGAGGCTGTCGCGGTAGTGATTGGCGACGTCTTCTGCTTGGGTATCGAGGACACCAGACATCGCTAATTGGCCGCCGGGTTTGATGAGTCCTTTGATCACGCCAGACAGCTCACGGAGTGGACCGGCCAGAATATTGGCCACCACCACATCGGCTTGGAGATCGGCCGGTTGGTCTTTAGGCAAATACAAGTGCAGTTGGTCGGCGACACCGTTGCGCTCTGCGTTATCTTTGGACGCCAGTAGTGCTTGAGGGTCGATATCAATGCCAATCACACGCTCGGCACCGAGTTTGATGGCGGCAATCGCGAGGATCCCAGAGCCACAACCGAAGTCGATCACTGTCTTACCGCTGAGGTCGAGTCCGTCGAGCCATTCGAGGCACAGCGCGGTGGTCGGGTGTGATCCTGTGCCAAAGGCGAGGCCTGGGTCGAGCATCACGTTGACGGCATTATCATCAGGGACTTCACACCAAGTTGGGCAGATCCACAGGCGCTCACCAAACTGCATTGGCTTGAAGTTATCCATCCAAGCGCGTTCCCAGTCTTTATCCTCAAGCTGTTCGACCTTGTGGGCAAAGTTGTCCGCCAACAATGGGCTCGCGTTTAACACGGCCAACACGGTCGACATGTCCGCTTGGGCGTCGTATAGCGCCATGATGTCGGTTTCGCCCCACAGACGGGTTTCACCAGGCAAAGGTTCAAAAACAGGCGTGTCTTTGGCATCTAAAAAGGTGACGGAAAGGGCGCCCGCTTCTTCCATTAGTAGGTCGCCAATGGCTTCTGCATTTTCAGCAGTTGCATTCAGTTTTAATTGGATCCAAGGCATGGTGAGGTCCGTATAAAAATTAAACGCTGATTATATCAAATATCTCTCTCCTTGTGATGTACGAGTCTCCGAGGGCGACGCATTTTGCTTAGCAGAATGCGACTATTTGCCTGTTTTTTCTGCCTTAGGTACCGATTATCTTTTTCTGGTTGTTTTTTAACCATTGCATTCATAGGGTTAAATGCTGATTGATTTTTAGGCACGTTTTTTGACTCATTATGCACGCGATTTACCATAGAGGGAGTGCCACCATGAAAGATAATGGGCCAGTAACGCAGAAAGAAGTGAGGTTTGAAGGGCGCGGAGAGCTTGTTTCTGTGACTGACATGAAAGGACGTATTACTTATGTCAACGATGCATTTGTTGACATTAGTGGCTACTCCCTCAATGAGTTAATTGGCAGTGATCACTCTATGGTACGGCACCGAGACATGCCGCCAGCCGCGTTCAATGATATGTGGAAGACCATTAAGGCGGGTAAAAATTGGCGCGGTGTGGTGAAAAACCGATGCAAAAATGGGGATCATTATTGGGTGAATGCCTTTGTATGCCCGGTGGTCAAAAATGATCAGGTTGTTGGCTTTCAATCCGTACGCAGTGAGCCTACCCGTGAGGAAATAGAAAAGGCTGAAGCCTTGTATGCTCGGATGCGCAAAGATAGCTCGATAGCGATGCCTCGACCGTCATGGCTTCAGCGTCTGCAGATAAGACACTTTGTGCGTGGTATGTCCGCAGTCAGTGCGGTACTTAGCCTTGCTGTTGCTTATCAAGCGTTTATTCACGGGCTTATGTTTGCCTTTTATGCCGCTATCGGCACGATCGTGAGCGTAGTTTTATTAGCTTGGGTTGTCCGCCACCGTGTCCTGTTTACGGTGGAAAAAACCACCCGAGCCATGCGCTTGTTGGCCTCGGGTGATCTCGATAATGCGACAGAGCCAGTTCGCTATGACGAGATGGGAGAGCTGGCCGATAACTTTCGTATGGTGAAAGCACGATTTGGGGTCATTATTGGTCAAGTCATGGAGAATACCTCCCGACTGGTGCAGTACGCGGATGGACTGTCAGAGCGTGGCTATACCATGCAAAATCAGATGCATGCTCAAGTGCAACACACAACGCAAGTGGCCAGTGCGATGTCGCAAATGAGCTCGACAGTCGAAGAAGTGGCACAAAATATGACTCGTACCGCTGAAACTATTGAGCAAACCCAAGACAGTACGTGCCGAGGGGATGAGCTGGTATCGGCGGCAAGCGCAAGCATGGAACAATATATGGCAGATTTAGAGCAGACGATTGCTCAGATCCAAGCCAGTGCGGCAGAGAGTGAAAAAATTAGTACGGTCACCGAGACGATCAGCGACATTGCAGAGCAAACCAACTTGCTCGCACTGAATGCAGCCATTGAAGCGGCACGTGCTGGGGATCAGGGGCGTGGCTTTGCGGTTGTTGCCGATGAAGTACGCGGTCTGGCTCAGCGCACGCAGCAAGCGACAGGCGATATTCGCCAGATGTTGGAAGGGTTACGTGTTGGTATTGGACAAGCCTCTGAAAACATCGTGAGCAATAATCAAGTGGCGAAAGAAACCCTCACTCACATTCAAGACTCGAAGCAGATACTTCGTGACATTGTCGATCAAATTAGCCTCGTTCGGGATATGGGCGTACAGGTCGCCACTGCGGCTGATGAGCAGGCGACAGTCACCAAAGAAATGAGTCGTTCTGTCGAGCAAATTCATGAGCAAAGCTCGGCGGCCAGTCAACAAGCCTCAGAAACTGGCGAAGTAGCAAGGCAGCTTACCGAGCACTCGCAAATTCTTAAAGTGGCGTTAGCGGATTTCAAACTCAATGGTGCGAGTGACAAAGCCCACGATTTCTCTGCGATCAAGAATGCGCACTTGGCTTGGAAAAGTAAGATGCGCGCCTTTTTAAATGGCAATGCGGAAGCCATGGATAGAAAAGTGGCGTGCTCTCATCACCATTGCGGGTTGGGTAAATGGTTCTACGGCGAAGGCAAAGATATTGCGGGGCATTTGCCGGCCTATCGCCAGCTTGAAAAGCCACATGCACAGCTGCATCGTACCTTGAAGGACATCATTGACTTGCATGACAAAGGTAATCTCGAAGCGGCAAACAACAAGTATTTAGAGATCGAACCCTTATCGCACCAAGTCGTCGCAGGGATAGAGGCGTTGGAGCAGCAACTTATGCCTCGTTAGTCTCTGTATGGGGAGAAAGAGATGAAAACCTGCCGTCTCGACGCGGCAGGTTTTTTCTATGCGAAATACAGATTAAGACAATCCGAGTTTCTTCTCGAGGTAGTGAATGTTAGCACCACCGTGTTGGAAGTGCTCATCGTTCATAATATCGATTTGCAGCGGAATATTGGTTTTAATGCCATCAATCACGGTTTCGGCCAGCGCATTGCGCATACGAGCAATCGCAACATCGCGGTTCTCACCGTAACAAATCAGCTTACCAATCATGGAGTCATAGTGAGGAGGAACACGGTAGCCCGCATACACATGTGACTCCCAACGCACACCCATACCGCCTGGTGAGTGGAAACGCTCAATTTTACCCGGGCTCGGAATAAAGCGCTCTGGGTCTTCGGCATTAATACGACATTCGACGGCATGGCCGCGAATGCGAATATCATCTTGGGTAAACGACAGAGGCTGACCCGCTGCAATGCGCAGTTGCTCTTTGACCAGATCGACACCGGTAACCATTTCGGTGACAGGGTGTTCAACTTGGATACGGGTGTTCATCTCGATAAAGAAGAATTCGCCGTTTTCGTACAAGAATTCAAAGGTGCCTGCGCCGCGATAACCGATTTCGATACAGGCACGGCAGCAACGCTCGCCGATAAACTTACGCATTTCATCGGTAATCCCGGGTGCTGGCGCTTCTTCAACCACCTTTTGGTGACGGCGTTGCATCGAGCAATCGCGCTCACCGAGATGAATAGCGCCACCTTGGCCGTCTGCCAAGACTTGCACTTCGACGTGGCGTGGGTTTTCAAGGAATTTCTCCATGTACACCATGTCGTTGCTAAACGCGGCTTTGGCTTCGGCGCGGGTCATCGCAATGGCATCCACCAGTTCGGCTTCAGAGCGAACCACACGCATACCACGGCCACCGCCGCCGCCTGACGCTTTGATGATCACCGGGTAGCCAATACGTTTGGCGATGGTTTTGTTCTTTTCCTGATCGCTACCCAATGGGCCGTCAGAGCCAGGAACACAAGGGACGCCTGCTTTTTTCATCGCTTCGATTGCAGAGACCTTGTCACCCATCAGACGAATAGTGTCGGCTTTGGGGCCGACAAAGACAAAGCCAGAGCGCTCTACTTGCTCAGCAAAATCGGCGTTTTCCGACAAGAAGCCGTAACCCGGGTGAATCGCCACCGCGCCGGTGATTTCAGCGGCGCTGATGATACGAGGAATATTTAGGTAGCTTTGGTTGCTCGGCGCAGGGCCGATACAAACCGTTTCATCCGCTAACAGGACGTGCTTTAGATCGCGGTCTGCAGTGGAGTGTACCGCCACCGTTTTAATGCCGAGTTCTTTACAAGCACGCAAAATCCGTAGCGCGATTTCACCGCGGTTGGCGATAACAATTTTATCTAACATACGGCCCTCGCTTATTCGATGATTACGAGTGGTTCGTCGAACTCAACTGGCTGGCCGTCTTCACACAGAATCGCTTTTACCACACCGCTCTTATCTGCTTGGATCTGGTTCATCATCTTCATTGCTTCAACGATACACAAGGCATCACCTGCATTGACTTGGCTGCCAACTTCAACAAACGGTGCTGCATCTGGGCTTGGCGCGCGATAGAAAGTACCCACCATTGGCGAAAGAACTTGGTGACCCGTCGGCTCTGGTGCGCTTGCCGGCGCTGCGGCTGGCGCTTCTGCGGCCGTTGCTGCTGGAGCGGCAGGCGCAGGGGCTGGCATGGCATACTGTGGTGCAGCAAACTGAGGCGCGGCAGGTGATGAACGGCTGATACGTACCGACTCTTCGCCCTCAGAAATTTCGAGCTCAGCAATGCCTGACTCTTCAACCAGTTCGATCAATTTTTTGATTTTACGGATATCCATGGTGTCGTCTCTTCTTGTGTTTGTTTTACTGAGCTGCAAACGCCAAATGGCGCGCAGCTGCCGTTAATGCGAATTCGTAGCCATCTGCTCCCAACCCACAAATTACACCGACAGCCTTGTCAGAGAGGTAGGAATGATGACGGAAGGGTTCTCGAGCATGCACATTGGAAAGGTGCACCTCGATAAACGGGATCCCAACACCGAGCAACGCGTCGCGCAGGGCGACGGAGGTGTGCGTAAAAGCGGCAGGATTGATAATGATAAAATCCATCTCACCCATGGCTTGGTGAATGGCATCGATCAGGTTGGCTTCACTGTTGGATTGTAAGTGCTCAAGGTGAAGCCCTAAGGTTGCCGCTTGGGCATGCAACGCGGCGACAATTTGATCGAGCGTTTGGCTACCGTAGTGATCGGGTTCACGCTGGCCTAGCAAATTGAGGTTTGGGCCATTTAAGACTAAAACACGGTTATTTGTAGACATCTTGACGCTTACTTCTCCTATTTGCTGTCAATATGCAGCACTTTGTGGATTCCAGCCTGATGGCATGCTGAATGGGCTTCAAGCACGCCGATTTGTCCTTAGTGGGCTCAATTATAGAGAATTCACCGCAAATCGCAGCAAAATACTGGTCTAATCAGCACACTTTCCCTTTATGGTGTAGCAAAAACTGTCGCGATTGTCGATTGCTGTACTGTCAAGGTTATGTGTTTTTTATCGACAATAAGGATAGGAGTGGTGTTCGCCCAGACAGTTCAGTGGCACAGATCATAAAAACAAAAAAAGCCGCCCGTAGGCGGCAAAGGTTGCTAAGCAATCGTATCGTTGCGCTACACCACGTTTTCTTTCTCGGCAATCAGCTTGTCGACCACACTCGGATCGGCCAGCGTTGAGGTGTCGCCAAGACTACCTGTATCACCGGTGGCGATTTTGCGCAGAATACGGCGCATGATTTTTCCGGAACGCGTTTTGGGTAAGGCGTCGGTCCAATGGATAAAATCGGGCGTCGCAATAGGGCCAATCTCTTTGCGTACCCACTCTTTCACCTCTTTATGCAGCTCGGCGCTGGGCACCTCACCAGCGTTCAGAGTGATGTAGGCATAAATCGCTTGGCCTTTGATGTCGTGTGGCACACCCACGATGGCGGCTTCGGCAATTTTATCAAAGGCCACCAACGCGGACTCGATTTCTGCTGTCCCCATTCGGTGGCCGGATACGTTAAGGACATCATCGACACGACCTGTAATCCAGTAGTAGCCGTCCTCATCGCGACGCGCGCCGTCACCGGTAAAGTACATGCCCTTGAAGGTTGAGAAATACGTTTGCTCAAAGCGGTCGTGGTCGCCAAACACGGTACGCATTTGTCCCGGCCACGAGTCCAGCATCACCAAATTCCCTTCAGCCGCGCCATCGACAATGTTGCCGACGTTATCAACCAACGCAGGTTGTACGCCAAAGAATGGCCGGGTGGCAGAACCGGGTTTGAGGGCGGTCGCGCCGGGCAAGGGGGTGATCAATATGCCGCCAGTTTCTGTTTGCCACCACGTATCCACAATCGGGCTTTGACGATTGCCAATGGTGGTGTAGTACCATTCCCAGGCTTCTGGGTTAATGGGTTCACCCACCGAGCCCATAATGCGCAGTGAGCTACGTGTCGTTCCCTCAACGGCTTCGTTACCTTTGGCCATCAACGCGCGGATGGCGGTCGGTGCGGTATATAAAATATTCACTTGGTGTTTATCAACCACTTCGCTCATGCGGGCGGTTGATGGGTAGGTGGGCACGCCTTCAAATAAAATCGTCTTCGCGCCATTAGCTAGCGGGCCATAAATGAGATAGCTGTGGCCGGTGATCCAACCCACATCGGCAGTACACCAGAACACCTCCCCGTCTTGATAATCAAAAACGTATTTGAAGGTCATCGCAGCATACACGAGGTAGCCGCCTGTGGTATGCAGTACCCCTTTTGGCGTCCCGGTTGAGCCAGATGTATAGAGGATAAATAAAGGATCTTCGGCATTCATTTCTTCGGGAGGGCAATCGGTTGATGCATTTGCGGTGGCTTCATGCCACCACACGTCGCGACCTTCGTGCCAATCAACTTGCCCCCCTGTGCGTTTGAAAACCAGCACGTTATTGACTGACGTGACTTTGCTGTTGGCAAGGGCTTCATCGACGTTCTTTTTCAATGGTACTGCACGGCCGCCACGAACGCCTTCATCCGCGGTAACCACGACTTTAGCGTTGGAGTCGATAATACGTCCCGCCAGCGCTTCAGGTGAGAAACCGCCAAATACCACTGTGTGCACGGCGCCAATACGGGCACAGGCGAGCATCGCGACCGCGGCTTCCATGACCATCGGCATATAAAGACAGACTACATCACCCTTTTTCACGCCATTGTCTTTAAGCGCATTGGCAAATTGGCACACCTGTTGGTGGAGCTGCTTGTAGGTTAGCGTGGCATCGTCCTTCGGATCGTCTCCTTCCCAAATTAAGGCAACCTGATCGCCTTTGTCGTTAAGATGACGATCGATACAGTTGGCGGCCACATTCAAGGTACCATCTTCAAACCAACGAATATCGACGTGGCCGGTATCAAAAGAGGTATGTTTCACCTTGGTATAGGGTTTGATCCAATCAAGAATTTGCCCGTGTTCGCGCCAAAAGCCTTCGGGATCGGTCACTGATTGCTGATAAAGCGCTTGGTAGGTGGCTTCATCCGCGTGTGCCTTTTGTGCAATTGAAGGCATGACGGGGTATACGTGACTATCGCTCATCCTGTTTCTCCTCGTGTCCGCGTAATCTCATGCGGCGCTTCCATGTCGTGAGATGTCAGGCTGTACCGCTGCCTGGCAAATGAAAACCATGCCCTTAAAGGTGTGACAGTTCGTGGGGTCCGGCAATTAGACTTTAGGATGAGGCCATTGATTTATAAGTATTTTGTGCGCTTGTTGGACCATAGATTGCGGGATTGATCTCACTTTTTGTGCAATACGTGTCGTAACGCTGGGTCGCTGTTGGCTATTGCGAACGTAGCATAGGCATGTCGCCATATTGCAAGCGCACGTAAATCAAAGCGGCGGCGATAGTATCGTCCAGTGCATCATGACGGGCGGGCAAAGGGAGGTCTAAATGGCGACTGATCGCTTCCATGCTGATGTCATGGTAGGCATTGGGCAGTAAACGCTCTAATTGACGTTGATAAATATCGCTAACTTCAATCACGGGATTGGGTAACGGAAAGCCTAAAAAACGCCGTGCGTAGCGATCTAAGATCGTTTTGTCGTAGCGAATGTGGTAGCCAACCAAAGGATGGTTATGGATGAAGGCGATTAACGTCGTCATGGCTTGCTCAGCGCTGACACCCTGTTCAAGATCTTGATGGCGCAACTGATGAATGCGGACCGAGCCTGCGTTCAAGCTTTTTGGCGCCACTAAGGTCAAGGTGAGCGCTTGGCTGGTGAGTATTCGATTCCCTTGAATTGGAGTGGCGGCGATAGTAACGAGTTCTGCACGCTCTGGATCTAAGCTGGTGGTTTCGCAGTCGAGCGAGATCACTGTGCTGCGATCCGAGGGTAAGAAGAGCGCGCGGTAGGACGATGTCCGCAATCGGTAGCGGTACCATTGACGTGACAACCAGTTCACGTTAGTCCCTCACATGGTAGTGATAGGCGAGGGATTCTTTGAACTTTTTCACCACATGTAAACCGTGACGCAAAAGATCTCGCTCACTGGAAGGAAGCGTAGAGACATCGATATAGTTACTCTGTTGCTCACCACTTAATTGTTGGCGTAACCGCAGTCGGATAAATAGCTTCAGCGCCTCGGCGAGATTCTCTGCCGTTTCTTCGGCCAGTGTCCCTATGTTAGCCAGCCTCTCAATCCGCTCAAAGGTATTGGTTTCGCTGACCCCTTTTTCTAGGCTCATAGTGCGAATACCGTGCACAATCGGAAAGATGCCGCCTTTTTTGATGTCGAGCCCTTCTTTACCACTCTTTAATGAGCCAAACACCGTCAAAGGGACTTTGAACGCTAATGCCGGGCGCACAAAGGTATTTAAGGTCAGCATATTGTCGCTGAGCGAGGCTTTAAGTGGCGTTTGAACCGCGTCGATAAGCTGGCTGTCGCCCGCAACAGGATGCGAATCGGCGAGAATGGCTAAATCCATCACGCTTTGATGATTAGCACTTTGCGCTAAGTTACGAATGGTTTGTTGCCATTGAGACGCGCTTTTCACCCACTTGGGGTTACTGACCATCACCTGCCCAGGGCAGGGCGGATAGCCGAGTAGATTTAAGGTATGTGAAAAGGCCTCCATCACGGTTTGGCACTCGGGCCAGGTGAGATCATCGGCCAAAATGAGTGCGTTATCTTGATCGGTTTTAAGTACTTGCTCGCCGCGCCCTTCCGAGCCCATCACCACCAAACAGCATTGCTGCTGATAGGGCTCGGGCACGATGAGGCGAAACGCTTTTTCCATGATTTGTTCATTCACGGTCGCGATGAGCTTCATCACAAAGCGGGTGTGGATACCGTTGTTAAAGAGGGTATGAACCAATTTGCTTTGGCTATTTGCCGCTAACACCAGTTCATCGACGGTTTGCGCGCGTGCAATGCGTAAGTTAAGCACATGAGAATGGGTGGAGAACAAGCTCAGCACTTGTGGAAGATCGAGCGTGCCGACGGTCTGTTCCTGATCATCGACGACACGGACACGCTTCACTCGCTGACGCGTCATGGTGATCATGGCATGAAAGAGAAAGTCACCTCGCTCGACACTGATCACAGGGCGGGTAGCAATATTTCCCACCGGGACCGATTGGTCATGGCCGTCGAGTACCAAGGCATGCAGTAGATTGGTGCGGGTAATAATGCCGCAACTTCCGTCCTCGTAGTCGACCAAGGCGCAATCACAGCGTTGTGCTTTCATTTTTGCGGTGGCGTCCCTAAGGGGCACATCGGGTGTTACGCACAGCGCTGGTTGAATATTGCTATCGTCAATGCGAGTGAGCATGAACTCGGCTAAGTTCTGCTGCTGACGAGCTTGTGCGATTAGCTGCTGACGGCGCTGTAAGTTGGTATCGAAGTAAGCACTAAAATCTTGATTGGTATGATAAATGGCGAGGAACACCTCGGCAGGCAGTAAGTGACATAAAGTATCTTCTAGGGCGCGATATTGGTGCTTGGCGGTCCCGTTTAATATCGCTGGGACATCAAATAGATCATCCGTGGTGTAGTGCGAAAAGGTTTCTTTGCCGTCTTCCGACACCTCTTCCACACTGCCTTTGATAATGATAAAGAGCTGATCGCCACTATCACCGGCGGCGAGCAGCGTATCGCCACGTCGGAAGTAGGCAACGTCTATGGCTTGGCGGCATTGCTTGACTTGGGACGCCGTCAGGCAATCAAACGGTGCATGAGAGGTGTCAAACGGTTCAGGCATAATCGCACTCCCCACAATAATATTTCTAGTGTGTCGCACGTTATCTGTTCCGGCTAGCCGACTTTAGTCTAGCCAGTTGCGGCGAAACCTAGGCTGAGATCAACGAAGTGATGAGGATATTCGCTGAGTAGGGCTTTTTTTCATGTCAAAGAGTTGAGACACTTAGCCGCGAATCTATCTTGATGTGAAGTAATGAAATGAGCTTGTCCCACTGTTCTCCTTTTCGTTGGCTGTCAGAGTACTTTGGCGGTTTCTTTTTCTCTTACGGTGTCTACTTGCCGTTTTGGGCGGTTTGGTTTGATTACATGGGGTTGCATGCCGGGGTGATTGGTACGCTGATTGGCTTGGGCTTTGCAACTCGTTGTGTGGCCAACTTAGTGTTTACTCCCAAAGTGCAGCGGGTGGAGTCGTTACTGCCTGCACTGCGTGGCTTAACCTTAATGGCGTTGTTAACCTGTGCCTTGCACCCTGTAATGGGAGCGAACATTGCGTGGCTTGCGTTGGTGACTGTGCTCTTTAATCTGGCGATTGGGCCATCGGTGCCTTTGTCCGACGCGTTAGCGAACTATTATGCACGTCATCAGATTATCGACTATGGTCGAACACGCTTATGGGGGTCGATTGCTTTTATTGTCGGGTCAAGCTTGACAGGATGGCTGGTAACCGAGGAAACCGCCGCGATTATCCCTTGGGTTGCGATTGGAGGCTTGTCGGCTTGCTTGCTGTTAACCTTACGTCGCCCGACAGTAATGCCGGAAAGTGAGCATGACGCGGCCCACAGTAAGGTGTCGATGCGCCAACTTTTTCGTGACCCCCACATTGTGGTATTCCTGCTGATCGCCTCCTTGCTACAAGGCAGTCATGCCGCGTATTACAGTTTTAGCGCTATCTATTGGAAGCATGCCGGTTACAGCGAAAGCATCGTGGGCTATTTGTGGAGTCTGGGTGTGGTCTCGGAAGTGGCGGTTTTTGCACTGGGCGCACGTCTTTTTGGTGGGTGGTCTGCCAAAGCCTTGTTCCGTCTTGCCGCGCTCGGCGTGTTAGTGCGATGGGGGATCACTGGCTCGACGACAGCCTTGGCGCCAGTGATAATGGTACAACTTCTCCACGGAATTACCTTTGCCGCCGCCCATTTGGGTGCCATGCAATATATTCAACGCGAATGTGGGACGCGCCTTGTCGCGGTACAAGCCGCCTATAACGCCCTCCCCATGGGCGCGGTGGTCGCGGCGCTGACGGCAGCCAGCGGTTGGGTGTATGACTTTTCTCCAGCGTGGACTTTCTATGCGATGGCGTTGCTGGCACTGCCGGCGCTGTTACTGCCTTTGCATGAACCTCAGTACCAACAAGCAAGAAAGGCCCGCTTGCAGCAAAGTTAGCCACGAGGTCCACAAAGCCGAGACAGGAAGATTGAGCCGGTGTCTGTCGCGTGTTACACCCTTCTAGGCGGACGAAAAATACGCAGGAGTCAGGAAGGGAGTCATGACACAAGGCTGGGTAATTGTCTCGGTTTCACTACTGTACATGGGGACGCTGTTTGCCATCGCATGGTATGGCGACAGCCGCCCGCGTTGGCTACGAACGTGGCGCCCTTGGATCTATAGCCTTTCTATCGCGGTCTATTGTACCTCGTGGACTTTCTTCGGTACGGTCGGTCAAGCCTCTAGCTCGCCGTGGTCGTTTTTACCTATCTATTTAGCGCCCATTTTAGTGTTCACGCTGGGATGGCGCTTTCTCGCCCGCATGATCTTAATTGCCAAACGAGAGCACATCACTTCGATTGCCGACTTTATCGCGGCACGTTATGGCAAATCACAAGGATTGGCGGTGGTGGTTACCTTGATTGCTGTCATCGGTGTTCTGCCCTATATCGCGCTGCAGCTGCGCGGTATCGCTATGGGGTTAGATGTGCTTTCGCCTGAGCTCGGAGCCAGCATTGGCCTAGAGCAACCCCAAATAGCATGGTTGGTATGCATCTCGCTCGCGATGTTCACCGTGTTGTTTGGCACACGCCATATCGATAGCACCGAGCACCATCGCGGTATGATGATGGCGATTGCGTTTGAATCGGTGATCAAACTGGTCGCCTTTTTGGGCATTGGCGTATTTGTGGTGGCACTCTTGTTTCAAGCGCCGAGCTTGCCCATGAGTCTCGAAGAGTCTGGCGTAATCGGACGGCCGGATATTGGTAATTTAATCATTCATACCTTTCTAACTGCCGCAGCCATTATTTGTTTGCCGCGTCAGTTTCATACCATGGTGGTGGAGAATACCCGTGCCAGCGATCTCAATACTGCCCGCAAAGTATTCCCTACCTATCTATTACTGATGTTGGTATTTGTTTTGCCACTCGCGTACGCCGGACAAATGCTGATCCCAGACGCCCCAGCGGATACGTATGTGATTCGTTTGCCCTTATCGGTGGGTGCCGAAGGCATGGCGTTATTGGCTTTCATGGGGGGCGCATCAGCGGCGAGTGGTATGGTCATTGTCTCGACCATTGCGCTTGCCATTATGGTCTCGAATGATCTGGTGTTGCCCCTTTTACTGCGGCGGATGAAGATGACGTCGCGTAACTTCACGCAGTTCTCTGGCCTTTTGCTCAACGTCCGTCGCGCCTTAATTTTCCTGATTCTTATTGCCGCTTGGGGCTTTTACCACCTGATTTTAACGGTGCCAACTTTATCAGAAATTGGCTTTCTCTCTTTTGCGGCCATTGCGCAGTTTGCTCCCGCGATGATCGGTGCCTTATATTGGCGCCAAGGTAATAAGAAAGGCGTGTATGCCGGCTTGGCGGTAGGATTTAGCTTGTGGCTGATCACCATGATGACGCAAACCGGCATGCTTGCCGGCGATGGGCAGAGCAACTTGTTGATTTGGGTGATCACACCACCGGCGATTGCGCCTATTGCAACGCTAGATCCCATCGATTGGGGCTTGGCATTTAGTGTGTTAATGAACGCTGCCAGTTTTGTGGCCGTGTCACTGTTAACCCGACCGTCTTTGAGTGAGCGACTGCAAGCCGCCGCATTTGTGGGCATGCCGCTACCAGAAAGTGAAGATGCACGCCTATATCAAAGTCGAGTCACGGTGGCAGAACTGGAAATGCTTGCGGCCCGTTTTGTTGGCCGGCGGCGGATGCGTCAGGCATTTAGCCAATTTGCCGATCAACGTGGTGAAGACTTGATCCCGCAACAGCAAGCAAGTGCCCCTTTGATTCGTCATACTGAACGCGTGTTGGCGGGAGTGTTTGGGGCATCGTCTGCGCGGCTGGTGCTATCGTCTGCCTTACAAGGGCGGAATATGCAGCTGGAAGAAATTGCCACCATTGTTGATGAAGCGTCTGAGTTGTTTGATTTCTCGCGCGGTTTGCTCCAAGGCGCTATTGAACATATTAATCAAGGGATCTCGGTGGTCGACAAACAGCTACGGCTGGTGGCGTGGAACCAACGTTATATTGATATGTTTCAGTTTCCACCCGGATTGATTCAGGTGGGACGCCCGGTCGCTGATTTGATTCGATTTAATGCCCAACGCGGACTTTGTGGACCGGGCGATCCGGAAGAGCATGTAGAGAAACGAGTCCATCATTTAACACGCCGTCAGCCGCATACCTCCTCACGTGTGCACCCTGATGGACGGGTCATTGAGCTCCAAGGTAACCCCATGCCCGGTGGTGGGTTCGTGATGACCTTTACCGACATTACTGCGTTTCGCCAAGCGGAGGCGGCGCTTAAGCAATCCAATGAAACCTTGGAAGCACGAGTGACGGAGCGCACCCGTGAGCTTGAATCCCTCAATAGCCGTTTGATTGATGCCACCCGTAAAGCTGAATCGGCGTCTCAGTCGAAAAGCCGTTTTCTCGCGGCGGTCAGTCACGACTTGATGCAGCCTTTGAATGCGGCGCGCTTATTTGCCTCCTCGCTATCGGAGATTGCCCATAATGCCGACACGCAACGGGTTGCTGGCCACATTGAAAGCGCACTGGAAGGGGCAGAGGATTTGATTGGTGACTTGCTGGATATCTCGCGATTAGAGTCGGGCAAGATGAAAGCACGGATTGAACACTTTGCATTAAATGATGTACTCACGGCATTGGAAGCAGAGTTTGGCGTATTGGCCAACCAACAAGGCATGCGCTTTGATGTTCAACACTGTCAAGGCTGGGTTCGTTCAGATAAAAAACTGCTTCGCCGCGTACTGCAAAACTTTTTGACTAATGCCTTTCGCTATAACCCGAGGGGGCGGGTGTTATTGGGAGTACGTCGCGAAGAAAACCGATACCGTATTGAAGTGTGGGATGATGGAGCAGGGATCCCGCATGATCGTCAGCAAGATATTTTCCAAGAATTTACTCGCCTTGACCGTCAAGGTGCAGAGCAAGGATTGGGGCTGGGACTTGCGATCGCGAAAGGGATCAGCCAGATCTTACAGCAGCCGCTTGGGTTGCGCTCTTGGCCCGGCAAAGGCACGGTTTTTTCTATCTCGGTTGATCAAGGCACTCCCGAGGCCGTGGTGCCCGCCGAGCCGCGCTCACACAGTGATGTTGCAGCGAGTGCGCTGAAAGGATGCCGTGTGCTGTGTGTGGATAACGAAGCCGATATTCTAACCGGCATGGCACAGTTGTTATCGCGCTGGGGGTGTGATGTCCGTTGTGCGCCGGATGTCAGTGGCGCGATGCAACAAATTAATGACGATTGGCACCCAGAGTTTGTGCTCAGTGACTACCATTTAGCTAATCAACAAACGGGGTTGCAGGTCTTACAACAATGTCAGTTGCGTTTAGGGCGCTGTTTCCGTGGCGCGATTATCAGCGCAGATCGCAGTGCTGACATTCAACAATCGGTCACTGGACTGGGGTTTGCTTACATTTCCAAGCCAGTAAAACCACTCAAACTTCGCGCTTTATTACAGCAACGAGGACAGTAATGGATCCATTTAGTATTTCTCGTCTCGACACAGACATTGGCACGGTCCGAGTGGAAGGTCGGTTTAATCCCGTGGATGGACATATCGACATAGACGATCTTGCCCATTTGGACAGCAATGGCTGGACGGACGTGAACCACTGGCTGACGGAGCAGGCCTATGAGCATAAAGTCGCCACGATCGTGCACGCCATTCGTGGCTATTTAATGGGCAGCGATGCGTAGCAAAGACTAGGACGCGTCCTGTGCTTTCTGATGCTCGCTGTAGAATGTTTTATGCTCAATAAAAGTGGTCGGTGCCTCGGCAAAGTAGTAGCTACCATCCACACTCACTGCGAGTCGAATTTGCGCTTGCTCATTGGCGGGGGCGGGAAGCGACACCTGCCAAGTCGTGCCGGTTTCATCTGTCGCTTGCATTGATTGTGGCTGAGGCTCGTTGCCTGTATGCGCCATGCTGATCCTCGCGCCTTCGAGGGGTAACGCGCTCGCTAAACGCAGTGTTAGCCGATTATTCTGCACGCCGTCAGATTCTAATTTTAACTTTATATCGCCATTTTCAAGCTGACAAAAGCCACTGGTGTAACGACAATTTGAGCGAACCGCAAGCGGGTAACTTTGTCCTGACTGGGCCGCTTGAGGGGGCTCAGACACACTGGCATCGACGGCAAAATAAGCGATGATGGCTAAGACTGGCGCAACCAGCATCGCAATGACGACATGCTTGTTCGTTAATAATCGTGTGACCGTTGACATCAGGCCTCTCCTTGGCTGGAAGTAACCAATAGTATAAAAGCCCCCGTAGGGGCTTGATAGGTTAATACTGTATTAGTGTGATTGCGCATCGCCTGCGCCCGATGGCATGCGAACGTGTTCGACCAAATCTTGTACCTCTTGTGGGGTTTCTTTGGTCACTCGAGAAACGAGGATAGCCACCACAAAGTTACAGATTGCACCGACGGCACCAAATGCATTAGGTTCAATCCCTAAGATCCAATTGCTGCCAAGACCTTCTAGGTATGTCCATTCAGGGATAAATAGGATCCCTTTGTGTTGGAATACATAGAACAGGGTGACACTGATCCCCGCAACCATCCCTGCGATCGCCCCTTCCTTGTTGATGGTCTTGGTAAAGATCCCCATCATCAGTACTGGGAAGATTGATGAAGCGGCGAGACCAAAGGCTAATGCCACCGTTCCAGCGGCGAAGCCAGGCGGATTCAGTCCCAAATAGCCAGCACCGGCGATGGCTAATGCCATGGATATCCGGCTCGCCATGAGCTCGCCTTTTTCACTGATATTCGGGTTAACGACCCCTTTGATTAAGTCGTGGGATATGGCTGACGATATCGCAAGCAATAACCCAGCGGCAGTCGACAGTGCCGCAGCAAGACCACCGGCAGCCACTAGTGCAATCACCCAGTTAGGCAGCTTGGCAATTTCGGGATTAGCGAGCACCATGATATCGCGGTCAACACGCAGCTCATTGGTTTCTGGATCAGAGGTGTACTGAATTTTCTGGTCACCGTTTTTGTCTTCAAAACCGAGCAGGCCAGTAGTTTCCCAGTTTTTAAACCAGTCCGGACGCTCGTCGTACAGCAAATTATCACCATTAGGTAGATTGACGGTGTCCATCAAGTTTAAGCGAGCCATCGCGGCGACTGCAGGGGCTGAGGTATACAAAATCGCGATAAAGAAGAGTGCCCAGCCAGCAGAGGTTCGCGCATCGCGCACCTTAGGAACGGTGAAAAAGCGAATAATTACGTGAGGTAGACCTGCGGTACCGATCATCAGCGACATGGTGTAGGCAAACATATTGAGCGTGCTGCCACGCACCGCGGTAGTGTATTCGACAAAACCGAGCTCGGTGACCACTTGGTCGAGCCGGTCGAGCAAATACTGATCCGTACCTGCCATGGTGCTACCCAGGCCTAACTGTGGGAACGGATTGCCGGTGAGCTTCAGCGAGATAAAAATAGCAGGGATCGTATACGCCAAAATAAGCACGCAATACTGAGCAATTTGGGTATAAGTAATGCCTTTCATCCCGCCCATCACGGAATACATAAAGACAATCACCATACCGATTAACAGCCCAGTGGAGTAATCGACTTCCAAGAAGCGTCCAAATGCGACCCCAACCCCTTTCATCTGACCGATAACATAAGTGACCGAAGCGATAATCAAGCAAACCACCGCCACGATACGCGCGGTTTTCGAATAAAAGCGCTCACCGACAAACTCGGGGACGGTAAACTTGCCAAATTTACGCAGGTAAGGTGCGAGGAGTAGGGCGAGCAGCACAAAGCCACCGGTCCAGCCCATCAAAAAGACCGAGCCGCCATAACCCATAAAGGCAATCAAACCGGCCATAGAAATGAAGGAGGCTGCTGACATCCAGTCGGCTGCGGTGGCCATCCCGTTTGCAACGGGGTTAACCCCACCGCCAGCGACATAAAACTCTTTGGTTGAGCCTGCTCGAGCCCAGATCGCAATCCCGATATAGAGGGCGAACGTGAACCCGACAACAATGTAAGTAATGGTTCTTAAATCCATGCGTGTTCCCTCTTACTCGTCGTCTACACCGAACTCGCGATCGAGTTTGCGCATCTGTTTGGCATACACAAAAATGATGCCAAGGAAGGTATAAATTGAGCCTTGTTGAGCGAACCAAAATCCCAATTTATAGCCTGCGATTTGAATCGTGTTGAGGGCATCTACGAATAAGATCCCAAAACCGAATGAGACAACAAACCAGACAATCAGCAAGCTGATCATCAGTTTTACGTTTCTCTCCCAGTAGGCTTTCGCGTGTTCCTTGCTTTGAAACGCCATCGCCATCTCCTTGTTTAACACGTTAATGGAATGTTACATGAAGACGATAGCAGTGGATGGGCAAAGCGACATTGCAACTTTAGTCGAGCCACAAGGGCGCCAATATGGCGAAAAGGCAGGATTTTTGTGAGCTAGGTTGGGCTAGCTCGGGGTGAGCTAGCCACGACTTGCGCCAAAGGTCTAAGTCAGGTGATAAAACTTTTGGATCCCTTCGAGCAAATTAGCAACGGCGACGGAGGCGAGGATTAGCCCCATGACACGACTGACAATCGAGGCGCCGACGTTGCCGATCACTTTGTGTATCACATTGGCCCCAAGGAGTAAGACCAAGGTCGCGGCTAAGACTAAAAACATCACTCCGGCAGTAATGGCTTGCTCAGCAATGGCATAGCGGTTGTTATCCGTGAGCATGACGATGGCCATCATCGCGCCGGGTGAGGCGATAGACGGCACCGCCAAGGGATACACCGCGGTGGCGGCTATCTCGGCCTTATCCACGTTTTCGCTGAGCATTTTGGCTTCTTGACTGGGTTTGCCCTCGCCGAAAATCATGGTTAAAGAAAATAACAGCAATACCAGCCCGCCTGCCGCCTGAAAGGCGGGCAAAGGGATTTGCATGGCTTCGAGTAAAAGCTGACCGACAATTAAGAAGAACAATAAAATCGCGAACGCGATCGCTACCGCTTTTACGGCCACGCGGCGCTTTTGTTTGGGGGTCATGTGGCTGGTTTGCGAGAGATAGATGGGCACGCTACCGACAGGATCGATCACGGCCCATAAAATCACGAATTGCGTAGCAAGAATACTTAACATAAGCGGCGCTCCAAGGTCGAGATGTGGCGCTAGCGTATCAAAGTTCGATATTCGATTGCTGCAATAAAATCACCGCTTGGGTGCGATTTTTTACCCCGAGCTTGCGAAAAATAGCCGTCATATGGGCTTTGATAGTGGCTTCGGAGACCGCTAAGTCGTAAGCGATCTGTTTATTCAGCAAGCCATCGCAAAGCATACGTAGTACTTTGTATTGTTGCGGCGTTAAGGCGGCTAATTTGCTCGACAGGCATTCACTGTCGTCATCGTCACCTAAATCATCAGGAAAGCAGGGGGTGCCTTCGAGGACTTGGGTTAACGATTGTACCAGCGTACGCATATCGCTGGATTTAGGAATAAAGCCGAACGCGCCATGGGAGCGCACTTGACGGATTACACTGGGCTCTTCACTGGCGGAGACTACCACAATCGGCAGCGTCGGGTATTGGTGACGCAGGGCAATTAATCCCGACATGCCATTGGCCCCCGGCATTTTTAGATCCAGTAGCACTAAATCGACCTCAGCATCGCGTGCCAACAGATCGTTCAAACTATCCAGACTATCTGCTTCGAGTAGATTCGCGCCGCTGACAGCCATATGCACTGATTGAAATAAGGCATTTCGAAACAGCGGATGGTCGTCAGCGATCACAATGGTATGTTGCGCTTCCATGGTGTTTATGCCGCTCCCGTGTTTCTTTCAACGCTACCACTGGGTGTGCGGTTTATCAATTTTGTAACAAAGGAACTAAGAGATTGATCATTCCTTGCTTTTGGCCCGAACCATGAGTCCGTGTTCAGAAAGATGGGAGAGAAATGTCTCGGGAGGTAAAAAGCCGGTTACGCGTGCGGTTTCATGTCGTTCACCACTGGGTAGCCAAAAGTCGAGGGTGGGTAAGCCCGCTACATTTTGGCGACGCATAAGGGCAAAATCTTCAGGACGATTATGGCTAAGGTTCACTTTAATCCGGTGCATGCGGTTAAGTTGCTGAGCCACGTCGGGATCGGTAAAGGTTTGTGTGGCGAACTGCTTACACGGAATGCACCAATCGGCGTAGTAATCGACAAAGGCGATTTTCTGACTCGCGGCTGCGTTGGCGAGCTCTGCATCAAGCGCTGTTTGGCTGTTGACGGTCACAAACGTTGGCGCCTCGACGGTATGCGATGCGTTTGCAGGCGCGGTGGCTTGTTGCGAGTGAACAATATAAAGCGCACTGGCGCCTAATGCGGCAATCAACGCCCCAGCCGTCAGTGCGAAGCGGCGACCCTGTCTCATACTTTTTCCTTTTCATGCTAATAGGATGAGTATACACAAATACCATGATCACACCGCATGGGTGTGCGACTGGATCAACTGCCCGGGCGTCATACCAAACTGACGCTTAAATGCGGTGACGAAATTAGAGGGATGATGGTAGCCCGCCCAGTAAGCCGCTTCGCCAATTGACATTGCCTCATGCAGTAACTTTTCTTTGACCACCGCGAGCCGGCGGCGCCGAATGTAATCAGACACGGGCACGCCCAGATGGGTACGAAAACGACGCTGCAGTGTGCTGCGGCTCAGGCCGCAAGCCTGCGCGATGGTCGATAAGGTCAATGCGGTATGCAGTTTGGTCTCAATATACGCGACGGCTTTTGCGACTTGCGGTTCATGGGTGGTAGGGATGTGTTCGACAACAGGCTCAATGATCCGATGAGCGGCTTGGTCACACAGATGCTTGATGATGGTGAGTGCATGTAGATGCTGGGTCAGGGGATCAGCCTCATGTTGCCGATTAATACTGGGCAATAAGGCGCGAATGGAGTCAAGTATGGAGGTACTCGGTTGCCAGCGTACACTGCCTAAATGATGGCGATGCAAGCCACTAAGCAGTGGCAAGGCTTGCTCGTCTGCATAGCCATTAAGCCAATCGGGGGGTAGCAGTATATTCACTTTTTTCAGGTGGTTACCTTCAATTAAGCGACGGCGAAAGGTGCTATCACGACCCACGGAGACGGCAAGCGCTTGGGGCTGGTGGCGTGCATCACACCGATAGGTGTGGCCATCGTAGGCAAACTCTAGCACGCCCTCGAGTACTATCACTAGCGTGATCCCCAGATGGGCACGGTGGAGCACATTGGCATCACATAACTCATCGGTGATCCCGCCATCGATCTGCAATCCACCTGGGCATAAGGTATGTGAGAACTGCCCACGTACCAAAGATTGCGTTCCTTGCGAGTGGTTAGCCATGATCTCGGCGTGACCCTCTGTGCTGGATTCTCGTTGTGTGCAAACAACAGACACGGGTGCTGCCATAGTTTTCCCCCTTAACATGCTGCATCAACGCGCTATGCATAAAAGCTCTGCACATAAAAGCTCTGCGCATAAAAGCTTGATGCACGCACATAATTCTTTTTTCTTCCTGAAAATCACTTAAACGTTAACATAAATGCGAATTAGTATCATTTAGTTGTTTGGGTTACCCAAGAAGGAAATGAATTATGACGTTGTTACTTCCCGTCAAGGCGCGTCCGGCTTTGCTTGCGCTGAGCATTGCCAGTGCTTTGTGTCCCTCTGCGATGGCTGATAGCCCCGAAGGTGAAAGCATAGAAACGGTATCCGTGTGGGGCACAAAAGTGTCTAGCTCCTCCCGTTATCTGGGGGAAGCTGATCTTACCGTGAAGCAGCCCGATCACCTTTCTGACTTATTACGTGATATTCCCGGTGTGGATGTGGGCGGCACGCACTCGCTTACCCAGCGTATTAATATCCGTGGCTTTACCGAACAAGATTTGGATATCACCGTCGATGGCGCCTCACAAGGCGGTAAAATGTTCCACCACATCAGCAACCTCACTTTAAATCCTGACATTTTGCAGCGTGTTGATGTCGCGGTGGGCGCATCGTCGATTCTCACCAGCGAGCTGGGGGGCGCGGTCGCGTTTGAAACCAAAGATCCGTACGATCTCTTGCGTGCGAATGAGACATTTGGGGCACGCTTGAGTGGCGGTTGGGGCAGTAACGATTACCAACAAGGCTCATTGACCGTTTATGGGTTGTTGAGTGATGAATGGGATGCGATGGCATATATCAGCCGTTTTGATCGCGACAACTTTAAAGACGGCAATGGGCATCGTACCTTCGGCGGTGAAGGTGAGGTCACTAATGGCTTAGTGAAACTAGGTTGGGAGCCTGAGAGTGGGCATCGCTTTGAAGTCAGTTATGACAAGTACCGCGATAAGGGCGATTACCTGCCGCGTCCTGATATGGGCGTGAGCTTCAACCGCAATCGCACGGGCGAAATGACCCTGCCAGTGACCTACGATCGTGATACCGCGACGATCAACTATGAATATACGCCGTCACAAACCATCGAATTAAAAGCGCTGGCCTATTATAACCAGCTGTCACTCACCCGTGATGAAACCGAATTTGCGACCCACCCATTTCTGGCTGACCGCAAAGGCGTTAACGTGGCAGAAGACACGAATATTGGGGTAAAACTCAGTGTATCGCAGCGTATTGGCGATCATCAGCTCGCGTACGGTGCGCACTATGAAAACCAAGACAACGACACCCAATTTGCCAAACCGGGTGTACAGATTTTGGAGTCGGCCGACAAGATTGCGCTGTATGTGGAAGACAAGATAGCGCTGACCTCACGCTTTTCTGTGACGCCAGCGGTACGTTATGACAGCTTTGATCGTCGAGCGACCAGCTCGAGTCAGCGTTACGATGATGTGTCGCTGGCCTTGGGTGCAGAGTTTGTCGCTACTGACTATCTCACCCTGTTTGCCAACAGTCGAGAGCTGCACAAAGCGCCGCCATTGAATGAATCATTCACCACCACAGCACTGAGTGAAAGCGCGGATAAAGACTTGAGAGCCGAGCATGGCCGGACCGATGAAATTGGTATGCGCCTCTCGAATGCCGCGGCGCAAGAAGACTACTTGTTAACCGCCAATCTGACGGTGTATCGCACTGAGCTCGATGATGAAATTGTGGTGCGTAGTTACAAAGATGGCAGTGGTAACTGGGCTTATGAAACCACCAACCGTGGCGATGCCACCTATCGTGGCTTTGAGGCCAGTACCTATTGGGCATGGCAGCAGTGGACGGCGTCAGCCAGTTACAGTCGCACGGATGTGAGTTATTCAGAGGCGTATCAACTGGATCAAATTTTTGGTCGCGCTCGCCACCTCGGCGATACCCTTGCCTTGAATGTGGATTACGCGTTGAACAGCTGGGATGTGCTGCTGGGGTGGAACACCCAAATTCAGCGCTCGACCACAGTTCCTGATAGCAACTTGACCAAACCGGGCTACACAGTACACGACGTGTTCGCTCAGTGGCAACCAATGACGGTAGACGGGTTCACTTTGACGGCAGGGATCGACAACTTGTTTGACAGTCGCTATCGCTCGCATGCGTCAACGTCAGGTGAACGAGGCGCAGAAATTCTCGATTACGAGCCTGGCCGCAACATTAAATTGACGGCGTCCTATCAATTTTAACGCGATGAGGCTGGCATCTATGCCAGCCTACCAAGGAGAACGTATGCCGAGTATGACAACGATAATTGAGTCCGAGCATGCCCCACGTTACTTGCAGACCTTGTGTCGTCACTTTGGTCGCAAAGTCGAGGCGAGCTGGGATGAGCAAACAGGACGTGTGCATTTCCCTGCGGGTGTGTGCGATATGCAGGTGCAAGGGACCCAGTTGCGTGTTACATGCCACGCCGACGATGAGGCGAACTTGACCTTAGTGACTGAAACGGTCAGTAGCCACATCAAGATGTTTGCCCGCCGAGAAGCACTGCCCCATCAGTGGCAGTGCGTCGCAGACGCTTAGGCGCGTTTTTTCACCCGCCCCTGCACGGCTTTAAAACGTGAATTGGTTTTGCAAATAACAAACATGCGCCCGCGACGACGGACAACCTGACAATCAGGGTGACGCTGGCGGGCGCTTTTCAGTGAGTTCACGACCTTCATGACCTCTCCTTTTGGCTGCCACCAATTTGGCCAAACTTGCGGGCGAAGTGTGCCGCGCGTCCTTCTTTGTTTGTGACCCGCTGTTTACCCGTGTACACCGGATGCGATGCACTCGAGACATCGAGTGGAAAATAGGGATAGGTTTTACCGTCGTGCCACTCAATGGTACGTGACGTTTGCAAGGTTGAACCAATCATAAAATAGGTATCGACACTGGTGTCATGGAACACGACTTGTTGATACGGAGGGTGGATATCTTTTTTCACCGTGGAGTGCCTCTTGTCGTTGTATTTAATTGTTATGTTATATCATAACAATTAAATGTGAGGAAGCGGTGAATTGATCAATAACCCAACAGGCATTGGCGAAACAATCTGCGTTAAAGATCTCATTTTACGAACTTTTTGTTATGAAGGACGCAAAAGTGTTAGTTTTTATTACTTATATCAACACGCGTGTTACTGCTCACGGATAGCCTGTCATCCATGATGCTGCGCATGCGTGCACATCCCCTTCACGGAAGGCAAACATCATGATGATGCACAGACAAGGAACCGTCTCGACACTCATATCCCAATAACACTGGTTAACGTTGGCGACATCAGGGCGAAATGACAGACGATCATGGCGTTGGCTAGTAAGGAAATTGGGCCCAACTATCCAGAGTAGGAGAGCGTTATGTTTTTGGTTGAGTTTTTAGTAGTACTCAGCTGCATCTTGATTGGTGCCCGAATTGGCGGCATTGGTTTAGGTGTGATGGGCGGGGTTGGCCTCGCGATATTAAGTTTTGGGTTTGGTATGCAACCCACGCATCCACCGATTGATGTCATGCTGATGATCATGGCAGTCGTTGCCGCTGCAGCCAGTATGCAGGCAGCCGGTGGTCTCGATTTTCTGATTAAAATTGCCACGGGGATTTTGCGTAAAAACCCGCGTCACATTACCTTTATTGCCCCCTTAGTGACCTATGTCTTTACCATGATGGCGGGGACAGGACACGTTGCTTATTCCGTGTTGCCTGTGATTGCGGAAGTGAGCCGCCGTAGTGGCATTCGCCCGGCACGCCCATTAAGTATGGCGGTTATCGCCTCGCAATTTGCGATTGTGGCCAGCCCCATCGCTGCTGCTGTGGTGGCCTGCGTGGCCTTTTTAGAGCCACAAGGGATTACGCTCACCGATGTGCTGTCAGTGACCATTCCCAGTACCTTTATCGGTCTTGCGCTTGCGTGTGTGATCGTCAATAAGCTTGGCAAAGAGCTTAAAGACGATCCTGAGTACCAACGCCGCCTTCAAGACCCAGCATTTCGCGCAGAAATGGAAGCATCATCGACCGTGGAAGAGGTCGAGGTGACGCCGGAAGCGAAAAAATCGGTGACCTTATTTTTACTCGGGGCCATTACCGTGGTGCTAATGGGGGCGTTTCCTTCGTTGCGCCCAGCGTTTGACGGCGAGCCTCTTGGCATGGCGCACACCATTGAAATTGTGATGCTGTCAGTCGGTGCACTGATCATCTTGACCTGTAAACCGGATGGCAATGCGATTAGCCAAGGTTCGGTGTTTCATGCGGGTATGCGTGCCATTGTCGCTATCTTTGGTATTGCGTGGCTGGGTGACACCTTGATTGGTGGGCATGCGGATATGGTAAAAGACGCCGTGTCTGGCTTGGTTGAGGTGGCGCCTTGGACGTTCGCCTTTGCCTTGTTTGCGCTATCGGTCATGGTGAATAGCCAAGGTGCAACAACGGCTGTGCTGGTGCCAGTAGCGATTACACTGGGTCTGCCACCCTCAATTATCATCGCGACCTTTGTGGCGGTAAATGGTTACTTCTTTATCCCTAATTATGGTCCTATCATTGCTTCTATTGATTTTGACCGAACAGGGACAACTCAGATTGGTAAATATGTGTTTAACCACAGCTTTATGGTGCCGGGGTTGCTCAGTATGGTCTTCAGTATTGCCTGCGGTTTGTTACTCACTCAGGTGCTGTAAGCCAATAGAAAGACAGGTGAATAATAAAAAAGGGCGCATTGAGCGCCCTTGTTGATCAGATAACCGTTATTCACTTAGGCGTTAAAGCGTTTACCGCGATACTTGGGATGCATCAGGTTGTCGACGGAGAAGATGTCTTCAAGTTCTTCTTCGGACATTAACCCGCGTTCTAGCACCACTTCTTTCACGCTCTTTCCTGTTTCCGCACAAATCTTGCCGACAATATCGCCCTCGTGGTGGCCGATAAAGGGGTTGAGATAAGTGATAATCCCAATCGAGTTGTGCACATAGTGCTCGCACACCTCTTGGTTGACGGTAATCCCGCTTACACACTTCTCACCCAAGTTCCGGCAGCCATTCGCCAGAATGGAAATAGACTCAAACAGTGCCTGTCCAATCACGGGCTCCATCACGTTAAGCTGAAGTTGGCCGGCTTCGGCGGCAAACGTAATGGTGGTATCGTTGCCCATCACCTTAAAGCACACTTGGTTGACTACCTCGGGGATCACTGGGTTGACCTTGGCGGGCATAATGGATGAACCTGCCTGCATTTCGGGTAGGTTAATCTCATTGAGTCCCGCACGTGGGCCCGAGGAGAGTAGACGCAAGTCGTTACAGATCTTCGATAGTTTCACCGCCAAGCGTTTCAGCGCGCCGTGGACCATGACATACGCGCCACAGTCTGACGTGGCTTCAATCAAATCTTCGGCCGGGATACATGGCAGACCTGTGATTTCAGCCAGATGTTTTACCGCCAGTTGCTGATAGCCTTCTGCGGCATTCAACTTGGTGCCAATCGCGGTCGCGCCGAGATTGACTTCGAGCAGCAGTGCGGCGGTATATTTAATGTTCTTAATCTCTTCACGCAGTAGTACCGAAAAGGCTTTGAACTCTTGTCCGACCGTCATCGGTACTGCGTCTTGCAGCTGGGTGCGGCCCATCTTCAGTACGTGAGAGTAAGTCTCCGCTTTTTTGTTGAATTCGTTTTGCAGATAATCAATCGCATCCATCAATTTGAGAATGCTGTTGTAGACTGCAATTCGGAAGCCGGTGGGGTACGCACAGTTGGTCGATTGGCTCTTATTGACGTGGTCGTTGGGGTTAATCACATCATAGTCACCTTTCTCATGCCCCATCAGTTCAAGCGCAAGGTTGGCAATCACCTCGTTAGCATTCATGTTCACTGAGGTGCCTGCGCCGCCTTGGAAGACATCCGAGGGGAACTGATCCATGCATTTACCCGTTTCCAAAATCTGGTCACAGGCTTTGATAATGTAGTCACCGACATCAGAGGGGATCACGCCGAGTTCTTGGTTTGCCATCGCGGCGGCTTTTTTGGTGTAAACCATGCCGCGTACGAAATCGGGAATGTCTGAAATACGGGTACTTGAGATGGTAAAGTTCTCAATGGCGCGCAAGGTGTGAATACCGTAATACGCATCGGCTGGAACAGCGCGTTGACCGAGTAAGTCTTCTTCAAGGCGGGTTGCAGTAGTCAGCGTAGGGGTATCATTGGGTGTAATAATCGTCTGAGACATGTGTTGGCCTTAACATCAAAGTTATTATAATGATTAAAACGTCGCCACAAATTTTGCTGTAGAATCCATTCCTCAGAGATTTTGGCTGGATGTATCGTCTCTTACATCCTTTCGCCGCTATTAGAGCATATGATGTGGTGAAAAGGGCTGACACCGGTCACAGCACTAAGAGGAGGCGATAACAAAATGCGCTTTCTTGCCGCGAGATTCAAGCAGTAAATCCACTTTCCCGATTCGGCTTTTGCGTGATTTTGATGTTAGGATGAAAAGTGAATTTCCAGTGCGAGGTGAACCGTGTTTCCAGTTTTATTACTGCTATTTATTTTGGTGCCAGTGATCGAAATTGGCCTGTTTATTCAGGTTGGTGGCTGGCTGGGGCTGTGGCCCACACTGGCGCTGGTTTTGATTACCGCGTTTGTCGGTGCGTCTTTGGTGCGAAGCCAAGGCATTATGACCTTGGCTTCGGTGCAAGACAGGCTCAACCGAGGGGAATTACCCGCTCAGCAAATCCTTGAAGGCGTGATGCTGGCCGTCGCCGGTGTGCTGCTGTTAACGCCAGGTTTTATGACCGATGCGATGGGGATGTTGGTGCTTTTACCTGGGCCGCGAGCCGCGCTCGCCAAACAAGTGATGAAGCGCGTCACTGTGTCTCAAGCAGGCTTTAGCCAAGGTAGCTTCCATCAAGGGGGCAATGCGCAAGGTCCTTTTGGTGAGGATCCGTTCCGTCGCGGAGGCCGTGGTGAGGATGGCAATACCTTTGAGGGAGAATATGAGCGCAAAGATGACGATGATGACCATCGCCTGCGCTAAGCCATGTCGGGATTAAACTCAGCCAAAAGGCCGCATGAGGATGCGGCCTTTTTCGATCATGGCGTCAGCTTACTCGGTGAGCTCGGGGCGCTGGCGGTATTGGTCGAGTGATGCTGGGTTATCCAGTGCGCTTAACTGTGCCACGTCTTGGCCATGGACCACATCGCGCACCGCTAACTCGGCCAGTTTCCCTGACTTGGTGCGTGGAATATCGCTCACCTCGGCAATTACGGCGGGAACGTGACGCGGCGTGCACTGGGTGCGGATGGTTTTTTTGATGGTTTGCTTGAGTGACTCATCCAGTGTCACGCCGGCGGCGAGTTTGACGAATAGCACCACGCGGACATCATTTTGCCATTGCTGGCCGATGACCACCGAATCCATGATCTCGCTAAGCTGATTCACATGGCGATAGATTTCCGCCGTACCAATTCGCACCCCGCCTGGGTTCAATACCGCATCAGACCGGCCATAGAACACCATGCCACCTTGTGCGGTCAGGCGTACATAGTCACCATGAAACCAGATATCATCAATCTTGTTCCAATAGGCATTGTGGTAGCGGCTGCCATCGGTATCGTGCCAAAAGCCAACCGGCTGGTTGGGGAAGCTATTACAGCACACCAGCTCCCCTTTCTGCTCCTCGACCGCTTGGCCTTGGGCGTTAAACACTTGTACATCGAGCGCCAAGCCGCGCTTTTGGCTTTCGCCGCGATAAACCGGTGACAGCGGGCTGCCAAGAACAAAGCAGCCACAAATGTCGGTGCCACCCGCAATCGAGCTTAACTGAAGATCAGACTTTATCTTTTGATAGACATAATCAAACTGCTCGGGCGCAAGTACCGAGCCGGTCGAACACAGGACGCGTAGCGACGCCAGCGAGTAATCCTCTTTTGGCGCCACCCCTTGTTTTTCCAATGCCTCTAAGTATTTCGCCGCCGTACCAAAAAGGGTGATCTGATGCCGCTCGGCCAGTCGCCAAAGTACCCCCGCATCCGGATAAAACGGCGAGCCATCATAAAGCACTAAGGTCGCGCCACTTGCCAAGGCACTGACCTGCCAATTCCACATCATCCAGCCGCAGGTGGTGAAATAGAAAAAGCGATCGCCGGGGCGCACATCCGAATGGAGCTGATGCTCTTTCAAATGATTGAGCAATATCCCGCCCACCGAATGAATTATGCACTTGGGCTTACCCGTGGTGCCGGAAGAGTACAGCACAAAGAGTGGCGCATTGAACGCCACGCGGGTAAAGCGAAGCGGCGGCGCGTCCTTGGCTAATAAGTCTTGCCAGTTATCCACGCTAGCAGGTAAAGAAGGTCGATCGCCATCAAAAGGGATCACCACTAGGCGCTCAATGGCTGGTACGTTATCCACCACCTGCTGCGCTTTATTCAGGCAGTCATAGGTTTTGCCGTTGTAGTGGTAATGATCGGTGGTAAACAGCACTTTGGGCTCGGTTTGGCCAAAACGGTCTAACACACTGTCGACGCCAAAGTCCGGTGAGGTTGAGGTCCAAATCGCGCCCAGTGCTGCGGTGGCAAGCATCGCAATCACGGTTTCAGGCAGATTAGGTAAATAGCCGGCAATCACATCGCCTGGTTGAACGCCTTGCGTATCTAGGTAGTGACGGATGACCGCCACCTGATCGACGAGCTCGCGCCAAGTGAGGGTGCGTGCTACCTCATGCTCACCGCTAAAAATCATCGCTGGTTGGTCGGCATATTGCTCTGCGTGCTTGAGCAGGTTTTCGGCATAGTTCAGACGTGCGGTGGGAAACCACTGGCTATCCCGATTAGGGTGCTCGGGGTCGATATCGCACACTCTCTCGCCCGGATCGCCGATCACGCCGGAAAATTGCCATAATTGTTGCCAAAAATCGCCGCTTTGACGCACTGACCATGCATAAAGATCGTCATAGCCACTCAGCTGGGTGTCGTGAGTCTGATTCACGGCACGGATAAACGCGGCGAGTAAGGTGTGGGTTTGACGTTCCTTATCCGGCGCCCACAACAATCCGTCTTTCATGTCCTCTCCTTAGCTCTTATCAGGGTGTGCCTGTATAAATGCATCCAGCGTTTGGCATTGTGATTCAATGCGCGTCAAAGTTGGGTAGGCCGTTAAATCAAACGCAAATCGGCGTGCATTAAACAGCTGCGCGACTAAACAAATATCGGCCAAATTAGGCGCTTCTCCGCCGATAAAGGGGCTGTCTAATCCCTGTAGTTTGGCTTCCAAGCCATCGAACCCTTGTTTTAGCCAATGGTGATACCAAGTGATTTTGTCATCATCACTGTGGCCAAAGGGGCCGGTTAAGTATTGCAGAACCCGTAAGTTATTGAGTGGATGCACATCACAGGCAATATCGAGCGCCAGAGATCGGCACTGGGCTTTTTGCACTGGATCACTGGGGAGCAGTTTGACCTGTGGATAGCGCTCGTCGAGGTATTCGATAATGGCGAGCGATTGGCTCAAGGTGACATCGCCATCGACCAAGGTAGGCACTAAACCGGCGGGATTGAGCGAGCGATAGGCGTCGCTGTGCTGGTGTTTATCCAGCAAAGACACGGTTTCTCGTTGGTAGCTGAGGCCTTTAAGGCCAAGGGCGATGCGGACGCGGTAGGCCGCGGTCGACTTACTGTAATCATAAAGCAGCATACAAGCTCCTAGGCGGCGTCAACGTAAAGCGCGCCCAGAGGCACCAGGCGCGCATCAAGGTTACTCTGCGATGTAACGGGTCACAGTTTGCTCAATGGCGCCGAAAATAGACGCATTTTGGCTGTCGCGCATATCGATGGTGACGCTATCGCCAAAGGTCATAAACGGAGTTTTTGCCTCGCCTTGGTCGATAATTTCCAGCATGCGCTTTTCGGCTAAGCAGCAAGAGCCTTTACTGCGATCGGTATTGGAGACGGTGCCGGAGCCAATAATGGTCCCAGCGCTGACATGGCGGCTTTTCGCCACATGCGCGACCAGCTCGGCAAAATCAAAGGTCATATCCACACCCGCGTCGGGCGAACCGAACCATTCGCCGTTGAGGGTGACATGCATCGGTAGGTGGACTTTATGATCGCGCCAGTGATCGCCCAGCTCATCTGGGGTAACCGCCACTGGTGAAAATGCAGAAGCCGGCTTAGATTGGAAAAAGCCGAACCCTTTGGCAAGCTCGCCGGGGATCAGGTTGCGCAGTGAAACGTCGTTGACCAGCATCAGCAGTTTAATGTGTTGGCCCGCTTTGTCAGCACTAAGGTGCATGGGGACGTCATCGGTGACGACGGCAAGCTCGGCTTCAAAGTCACAACCCCACGCATCATCGACCAATTCAATCTCGTCACGTGGGCCGAGAAAGCCATCAGACATGCCTTGATACATCAGTGGGTCGGTCCAAAAACTCTCAGGCATTTGTGCGCCGCGTGCTTTGCGCACCAGTTCAACGTGGTTAACGTAGGCGCTACCATCCGCCCACTGATAGGCGCGGGGCAGTGGTGAGTCGCAGACACTCGGGTCAAAGGCAAAGGACTCACTGACTTGGTTGTCGTTGAGCGCGTCGTAGCGCTGAGTCAGTTTGGGCGCAAGGGTCGCCCAATTATCGAGTGCCGCTTGTAGTGTGGGCGCAATATCGTCGGCGTGGACGGCGCGAGTAAGGTCACGAGAGACCAAAATCAATTTGCCATCACGTCCGTGTTTGAGTGAAGCCAGTTTCATTGCTTTCTCCTTCGCTATTCTGCGTCACTTGGCGTGCGCCAAGAGTAAACATAATCGGTCAGCTCGGTGGCTTTCGCCGCGTCGCCCATATCAAGTGGCATGCGGGTATCGATCATCACCGCCACTTCATCGGTCTCTTTTTTCTGATGCTTTTTGCCCGCGGCGAACGCTTTTGGGTGAGGGCCATGTGGGAAGCCACAAGGGTGTAGGGTCACCATGCCGGCATCAATGTTATCGCGGCTGAAAAAGTCACCTTGGTGATAGAAAAGCACCTCATCATAGTCATCGTTATTGTGGTAGAAAGGCACCTTCAGTGCGCCAGGATCGGACTCGATCGGGCGGGGGACAAAGGTACAAATCACAAAACCTTGTGCGACAAAGGTGGTGTGCGCCGATGGCGGCAAGTGATAACGATGGCTCATTAATGGGCGGATATCTCGCCAGTTGAGTCGGAACACGGTGAGGTTACCCTTCCAGCCCACGGCATCGAGTGGGTTATAAGGATAAGTGACGCGGTTAAGCTGTTGGCGCGATTTAATTATCACCTGCCAGCTTTCGCTGTCGGATTGCTGGGCTTTAAAGCTATCGTCAATGCGTGCATGTTCTAACACTGCGGGGTCAAACACCGCATGTTCGCCGACAATGCCTCGTTCGGCGCTCATATAGGAGCCGTGTGTCGCTTCAATCATCAACAAGGTGGTGGCCTCATCCGGCACCAGTCGCCAGCTGGTGGCGCGAGGAATGATCAAATAATCGCCTTTGGTATAGCGCAAGTGGCCATAATCGCAATACAGCGAGCCTTCGCCCTGATGGACAAATAAGCAATCGTCGCCATCACTGTTGCGCACCAGATAAGACATGGCAGTATCGGTGCGCCATAAGCGAACCTGAACGTTGGCATTGGATAACAGCACAGGCGCATCCATTGGTGACGTGCCTTGAGTTTCAACTCGGTTGGTGTCAAAAGCATGCGGTCGCAATGGGCCTTCCCACTCGCTCCAGCCCGTCGGGGGATGGCGGTGATACATATGACTCGCCGGGCCAAAAAAGCCTTCCTTACCACACTCGCGCTCGTAGGTTCCCTCGGGAAAGTCGCAGTGGGCTTGACGTGAGGCATCCCCTTCACGAATGGGGAATGAAAACCACTTTCGCATAACTCGCTCCTTGTGCTGGGCGGCCGAGTTCACTGGGACCGCCAAATAGTTTCAAAAGAAACAATCTATCCGTTTATACTAGCGATCAGAGATAAGAAAAAGCAACGCACCGTTAACAAATATTTTACCTTGTGTGTTCAGTATTTTTGCCGCCTAAAAATCGTAAGTGTAAACAAAGCACTACCTTTGCATCTTATCGAAGCCTCTCGTAAAGTAGGCTATATGATTTCATTTGAAACTAACTGACATGACCCTTCCTCATTTAGCACTCGATAGCTTTTTGCCGTATAAGTTGGTCCACACGGCGGAGTTGGTCGCCGACAGTCTTGCGGCACGTTATGAAGCAGAGTTTGGATTGTCGCGTCCAGAATGGCGCGTGCTGGCCTCTTTGGGCGCACGGGATGGCGTGATGGCGAAAGATTTAGCCGCAGAAACACGGCTGGATAAAGTGAAAGTGTCGCGCTTGCTTACCCGTTTAGAGCAACATCAGTTGGTAGAGCGACGCGCATGCCAAGGTGATCAGCGCGCCGCGTTAGTCCATTTGACCGACAAAGGCCGCACCCATTACCAGACCATTGTTCCCAAAGTACTGGAGTGGGAAAAAGCCATGCTCGAGGGACTCAGTGCGGCGCAGTATCAAGCGCTTTATCAGGCGTTAGATGCGTTGCAGCACCGCGTTCAAGAGCTGGCTCAGACGGGCAATGATGCCGCGAGTGTCTGACGGCGCAACACCACAGCATACAGGTACGCCATAATACCGGCGAGCAGATTAGCAATGGCGATGCCCGCAAACAGACCATGGGTGCCGTTGACCATGCCGCCCAACCATGCACAGGGCACCAAGAAGACAAACAAACGGACGAGGTTGCAGGCGAACGAATGCAGCGAACGTTTCATCGCATTCAGGCCGCCGACCAATAACATCAAGGTGCCTTGTAAGCCGTAACTGGCCGGGACCACCATTAAATAGTGGGCAATTTCTTGTTGAACCCGCACATCGTCACTGAACAAATCCGCAATCAAATCGATAAAAGGCCACAGCGACAAGTACAAGGCAAATTGAAACAAGATGGCAAAGCGCATCGCGCTAAACAGCGCCTGAAAGGCCCGTTGATGGTATTGCGCACCAAAGTTTTGCGACATTAAGGGCGTGAGCGATGACGTCATCGCCATCATCACAATTAATAAAATGGCTTCAATGCGTTGAGCGGCGCCATAGGCAGCAACACTTTCTGTCCCCTGTGAGGCAAGCATCATCATTAAAATGGCACCTGCGGCCGGGTTTAAGGCATTGGTCATTCCAGCCGGCATACCAATTTTAAGGATCTGACGCACATCAGTCGCCAGTTTCGTCCATTGTGGCGCCATCAACAGTCGCTCGCGGCGGATAAGAATACTCAACGCGGCAACTAATGCCCCCGCCCAACTGACGGCGCTGGCGATGGCCGCCCCTTGCACTCCCAGTTCTGGAAATGGGCCCAAGCCAAAAATCAGTAAGGGGTCGAGCGCTCCATTAATCAGGCCGGAGACCATCATGATTTTTGCTGGGGTTTTTGTATCGCCCGTGGCGCGGATAGCCGCGTTCCCTGCCATCGGCACGACGAGCAATGGAATAGTGAGATACCACACCTGCATGTAATCGTGGATTAACGGCAATAAGTTATCGCTTGCCCCCAACGCTGAGAACACCGGATTGATGGTGGCGGCTCCTAACCAACCGACGACCATCACCATGAGTACCGCCAAGATCAAACCATGACTCGAGACCCGCGCGGCATCTTGATGATCACCCTGGCCGAGTAATCGCGCGACCAAGGCGGCAATGCCGACCCCTAATCCTAGCGTGATGGAGTTAACTGCAAAGGTGATGGGAAAGGTGAAGCTCACCGCAGCGAGTGCTTCCGTGCCAAGCAGTGAAATAAAGAAGGTATCCACCACATTAAACATGATGATCGCGAACAGCCCAAATACCATGGGCACGGTCATCTTACGCAATGTGAGGTTGATCGGGGCGGACAGCAGCCCGTGTTTGTCGTTCATAATCTCTGATCACTGGGTTGGGACGGCTTACCCTAGCGGATCGCACCTAGGTGAGGAAGCTGCCGGGTAAAAAAAATCAAAAAAATTGCTGTAAAACCCTTGGGAAAGAAAAAGGGCGTCCCCACATAGGGAGTTACATCAGGAACCGGACGCATGAACGGCCTGTGTGCATACTTACTTCATCAAACGGAACATCATTACTAATTCAGGAGACGACCGATGAACATTCGTCCACTACATGATCGCGTTATCGTTGAGCGCCAAGAAGCTGAGTCTAAATCAGCAGGCGGCATCGTGTTAACTGGTTCTGCTGCAGAAAAGTCTACTCGCGGTAAAGTACTGGCGGTAGGCAATGGCCGTATTCTTGAAAACGGCAACGTGCAGCCATTGGACGTTAAAGTGGGTGACACTGTTATCTTCTCTGAAGGCTTCGGTACTAAGAGTGAAAAAATCGACGGTAAAGAAGTCCTGATCCTGTCAGAAAGCGACATTATGGCAATCGTTGAGTAATTCATTTCACCTCCAATCAAGAACGTAAGAAAGGAATAGAATCATGGCTGCTAAAGACGTTAAATTTAGTGACGACGCGCGTGCGAAAATGCTCGAAGGTGTGAATGTTCTGGCGGATGCCGTGAAAGTCACACTAGGCCCTAAAGGTCGTAACGTTGTTCTAGACAAATCATTCGGTGCGCCAACTATCACCAAAGACGGCGTGTCTGTTGCCCGTGAAATCGAGCTGGAAGACAAGTTCCAGAACATGGGCGCACAAATGGTAAAAGAAGTCGCTTCACAAGCAAATGATGCGGCAGGTGACGGTACGACCACTGCAACTGTATTGGCGCAATCTATCGTCAATGAAGGCTTGAAAGCGGTTGCTGCGGGCATGAACCCAATGGATCTGAAGCGTGGTATCGACAAAGCGGTGGTTGCTGCGGTTGAAGAGCTGAAAAAACTGTCTTCACCTTGCTCAACCAGCAATGCGATCGCTCAGGTGGGTACTATCTCTGCCAACTCAGATGAGACTGTGGGTAAGATCATTGCTGAAGCCATGGACAAAGTAGGTCGCGACGGCGTTATTACTGTTGAAGAAGGTCAATCTCTGCAAGACGAGCTGAGCGTTGTTGAAGGCATGCAGTTCGACCGTGGTTACCTGTCTCCTTACTTCATCAACAACCAAGAAGCTGGCAACGTTGAGCTGGATAACCCATTTATCCTGCTGATCGACAAAAAAGTGTCTAACATCCGTGAGCTGCTACCAACGCTAGAAGCGGTTTCTAAAGCATCTCGTCCACTGCTGATCATCGCAGAAGATGTTGAAGGTGAAGCGCTGGCTACCTTGGTGGTTAACAACATGCGTGGCATCGTGAAAGTTGCTGCCGTGAAAGCCCCTGGCTTTGGTGATCGTCGTAAAGCGATGCTACAAGACATCGCGACACTGACTGCTGGTACCGTGATCTCAGAAGAGATTGGCATGGAACTGGAGAAAGTGACGCTGGAAGATCTAGGCCAAGCTAAGCGTGTCACTGTTACTAAAGACAACACCACCATTATCGATGGTGTTGGTGAAGAAGCCTCTATCGAAGCGCGTGTTGCTCAAATTCGTCAACAAATCGAAGAAGCGAGCTCAGACTACGACAAAGAAAAACTGCAAGAGCGCGTCGCCAAACTGGCTGGTGGTGTTGCAGTAATCAAAGTCGGCGCAGCGACCGAAGTCGAAATGAAAGAGAAGAAAGATCGCGTTGAAGATGCTCTGCACGCGACTCGTGCGGCAGTGGAAGAAGGCGTGGTTGCCGGTGGTGGCGTTGCGCTTATCCGTGCCGCTAGCAAAGTTGGCGAGCTGAAAGGCGATAACGAAGAGCAAAACGTCGGTATCCGTGTTGCACTGCGCGCCATGGAAGCGCCTATTCGTCAAATCGCGACTAACGCGGGTGACGAAGATTCAGTGGTTGCGAACAATGTGAAAGCAGGTGACGGTAACTATGGTTACAACGCCGCAACCGGTGAATACGGTGACATGATCGAAATGGGTATTCTTGACCCAACCAAAGTGACTCGTAGTGCACTGCAATTTGCTGCCTCTGTTGCTGGTCTAATGATCACCACCGAAGCAATGGTTACTGACTTGCCACAAAAAGACGGCGGTGCTGATATGGGCGCTGCTGGTATGGGTGGCATGGGCGGAATGGGCGGCATGATGTAATTGCCTTTCCCCTGAACAAGAAAAACCCAGCTTCGGCTGGGTTTTTTGTTTTAGTTCGACCGTCAGTGGGCGTGATAACTAGTGCGGAGATGCAGATGAAAATAAATTCATCACGGCCACACCGGCAACAATCAGCGCCATTCCAATCACCGCCGGCGTATCAAGCTTCTGACCGAAGACCAACCAACCAATGAGCGCTATCAAAGTCACACCGGCGCCAGCCCAGATGGCATAAGCAATACCCACAGGGATCGCTCGGAGTGTTAGCGCAAGCAAATAGAAGGAAAAACTGTATCCCACCACCACTAATACGGAAGGGACGAGCTTAGAAAAGCCGTCACTGTTTTTGAGTGATGCGGTTGCAATCACCTCTGCCACGATGGCAAACCCCAGAAAAAGCCAATGCTTCATATCGATGACTCCCTAGTGAGAAACAGAGCGACTATGCTACCAGCCCGAATGTATGATGTATGCCACATTTTATGGAAAGAGCAGAGGGTGGGTACTATAATAGTAAGCTTGGTAAGCGAAAGTTGGACGGTTTTTGCTGGTTTATTAAACAAAACGACCGTTTCTGTTCACTTTTTGCGCTAACGAAAAGTTTTTTGCAAAAAGGGGTTGCGGGAAAAACTGAAATCTCTATACTGCGCTTCCTGTCGACGGGGCAATGAGACGCAAGTCACGAAATGCCGACCACTAAATCGACACGCTCTTTAACAATTTGACCTATGCAATCTGTGTGGGCACTCGTTGAGAATAGACAAAAAGATTTATTCGATGAACTGAGTGACCAAACGACAACTTTTATAGT
>NZ_MUFM01000019.1:0-57613 GCF_001996125.1 Salinivibrio sp. PR932
AAATTAAGCTATGGAAAATACTGGGGATCTTAAGCCCATAAAACTAACAATGACCAAAATGTCGACATTCACAATGAGCCTACCAGTTCGCATTGCTCTTGCAGTCGGTCTTGTCTCTGTATCTGCTCCTGCGGTAATTAAGTACACAAACACTACGGATGCTGTGACTTTAGAGGAGCAGATGGAGACATTTGACTACGTTACTGACTTAAAGAACTCTCTGTTGAAGCCATCTAAAGATAACATCAGCAAGATGGACACTTTTCATTCTGCTTCTATTTGGAGCAAAGTGATGGGTTACGAAAGTACACGCAGCGTAGATTGGGATTCTGGTGGCCTACTGTTCGGGGAAACCAAGAGAGAGCAGTTTATTGCACAGGTTGAGCACGACTCAGAGGCAATGAGGCAGCTAATGTTGTTCTTTCTTGCAACTCTGTACACCCCAGATATCAATGAGTCAAAGGAGGGCTATTATGAAGGAGCACTTATGGCTAAAAACGAGCTATTTAAGAAGCACTTACCCTACGTATCGCAAGATATCGCTATCTTAATCAGCAACCCGCTCCAAGCTGCCCTAGCCTACAGAAATAAAACAACTTTCAAAGGTGTCGATGTTGGCTCTTATGTGCTTACCAAAGCTGGCCGAAGTCATATCGATTCTAAAAATTTCTTCGACACAGTGAAATACTACAATCATTACAAAGAGTATTGGGTTGAGTTAATATTTAAAGAGGGAACAATTTACTGGGATATTAATCGAGGTGAAAGACCCATATTCAAATACGTAGGAAAAAATTGGTATCAATGAAAAAGTTAGAGCAAAAAAAGAAGTTACGATTCTGGGTGGGAGATCGTACTTCAAAACCAAAAGATATTCATAAAAACTGCATTCTGATCGCCACCACAAATCCAGAGGGGCGTCATGGGATGGGCTTAGCTAACATTGCGCATCGATTTTGGGGTGCAGAGTATTATGTTGGCCGTGGCCTGTCCGGTCAATCGTACCTACTTGTAACAAAGAACTTAACCAAAAACTACTTTGAGGAAGCTACTGGGATTACCTACTCTCGCTACGGCATACGGAGTCTTACCAAGCAGCAACTATCTGACAATATCGAGGAATTATTCGAGGTTTCGAGAAGTATGCCCACAAAAAGTTTCATCCTTGCCTATAAGCGAGGTGACTCAAACCTCAATGGCTACAGTAGTGAAGAGCTAATAGAACTGTTTACTTCGAAAGCTAAATCAGAAACTCCAAGCAACATCATTTTCCACGAGAGCTGGAAGGCGTATTTTCAGAGAAAAAATCATGAAAAATAACAATTCTAATACTTTTTTTAACATCCTTGCTGGTGCTCTTGTCGGCGCTGTAGCAGTATCAAGCCTGTATCTGGCTGCTTTCAAGCCGTATCTGGCTGCGCAACATAATGTAGAGCAAAACTTTTACTCTGGCTACGGCATCGATTCTGAAATGCAGCTTCCAAGCGACCTCTCGACAACTCAAAAAAAGGTGCAAACTTACCTATATATGGTTCACCAGTCTAGACAGAGTGATAGTTCATTCAATCTCGACCCCTCATGCCTTCAGGGTCTTGTGAGTGCTTCTGAGGACACGTTTGTTGCTGGCGATAAGTTTATGGATACCTACTTCAATTACGGCAAGCAGGGTAATCCAGAAGACCATCCCAGCGACATTCAGCGCCGTATCAATCTACTAACTGGCAAGACTGTTGGTGATCAGATTATTGAACGTAATGGCTTCTTTGAAAGCAAAGTCGCCTTTCTGGTTCTGGAACGATCAGCTACTGATGTGTTCGAAAAATATTCTGTAAAACAGTTCCAGACAGCAGTTGATGAGTGTGTGGTGAAGTAATTTATCGTTCCTAGGGTTTCTGGGCTAATTTTCAATCTATCTGCCATTGTTAGAGGTGAGGTGGCCGGAGCAATTAATCTGTAGTACTGGTCTAGAAACTAAGTTACACCACTTTACATGCTTGTACTTATGCACTGCTTCATAGATTAGCAAAAACACTGGCAATTTTTTATCCAAATGCAAATTTGGTGAAACCGGAACATGGTTGTACAATCATATAAGTCCGCAGTATCACATTTGCTAGATTGCATGTTAGCCTGTGGATACTAAACTTCATAGCTAGGCATTCCGAGCAAGATTTTTTTGGCAATCATCTCCATAATGTCAGCCACTTTTTTATCTCTCTCTACCATCAGTAAAGCAATTGAGTCCGCATTAAGTTCAGGTTCAACCCTACCGTCCAATTGATTTTCAATAGCATCAGCATACAAGCAACACTCTGTAAGCTTTTGGAGCCAGCGTAGTCGAGAAGATCGAGTTTCAATATCCAAAATTGAGACAAACCCAGCCTCTTTACATTTGCCGACAACAAGACTTTCGATTGTTGTTTCTCTGAACCTTTCAATTTGAACAGCTTGTAGTATTGGAGAGTTAGTATTCATAGGTTTTTATTTAAAACTAACCAATTTTTACTCACATGCCAAACTGTGCATTCAAAAGGGGTAGTTAAGAAGGGGGGCCCCCTTCTTACCAGTGGACAACAACTCAGCGAAGCTGGTTGTCCTATCTGGAACACGTAGCCAGCATTAGGCGTTACGATCACGTTGTTTGCAGACGTGCCAAATAGTTTTTAATCTTAATAAAAATACACTATATGCTTAAAAACTGGACAGTAATAACCCAACCTGTTCGCCTCGCTAGTGATGGCGTCATGATGCGAGAGCGCTACCTACAAAGTCTGAAACACGCCAATCACAAACATACCGTACGCATAGTCTCCATATTTGGCTGCGCTGAAACATCCAACCGCATCGCGCTTGCTGGTGAAGAGTTTAGACTTAACCAGCAACTCCATAACCGAAAAGGGGGACGGCCTTTATCTAGCTACGCGGTTGAGTATTGTCTGACTCTTCCGAAAGGATACCGCCCGACTCCCAAGCAATGGCAAAGCGTTGTAAGAGATTGCTGTATAGCTTTAGCCAAGCATTGCAAATTGAACAAGACAGACTTCGCTCAGTACCGACAACAAATCCGGGCTGTTTTACACCAACAAGAGCAAGGCAGTAAACAAGGCAGCGGTGATCATGTCCACTTAATCATCGGTAAAGTGGTAGCGAATCGAGTTCTCAAAGAGCTTCAACAAAAAAAGGCAACAAAACTGATTAAGCAGGCTTTCAATCACTCGGTTTTAAAACATGTTGGTATTGATTACCGCAGCTATGCACCGGAAGAAAACAATAAGGGAAAACGACTTAGCGAGTGGCAATATCAGTACGAAAAAGCCCACGCCGCTTTAGAAATGGAAAAGATAATTTTGCAGATGCAGAAACAGTTCAGCAAATGGCTCATAGCCATGGAAGAAAGTGACGACAGGCAAAAGCGCCGACAAAGAAATCGTTTGATGAAAACCATTGACTCACTAGACCACAAGCTATTGTCGAAGCAGCAGACTAAACAAATGGAGAAGATAAAACTGAGAGTAGGGTAGCCTACTGGTTCACTCTATTTCTCAAGGCTGCATGCGATGCCAGTCCCTCTTGCTCTTCGCAGCCAGACGTTCTACGAATGCAGCTAGGTCATCAAAACTTACAAGCCAAGGTAGTTTTTGAGACTCTCCAAATCTAGTAACCGGAAAAGGCAATTCATTATTACGAGCTTGGCGCTTAGCTGTGCTTGGAGTAAGCCCCAGATAAAACCTCGCCACATCTTCTAGTGGGATAAACGGCTCGTGATTGTGCTTAGCTGCCAAAAGGGATTTGGTTGAGAGAGAACAAGAACTGTTCATAGGTGCTCCTAATTACTCCATAATCTCACAAAGGAATTCTATATCTCGAGTATTTAGTCGCTACTTTTCACGCCCTTCAAGCGATTTTTGATATTTCCGTTTAGGGGACGTAAGATGGGAGCTAAGGTGCTTTTCTGATAGAACTGGTAGCAACCGTCCCTTATCCGTCCCTCAACACTTCGACACCTAATCTTAAGTAGTTGTTTATTATGAAGTATAGGTCACTTATCCTCTCAATCTAGCATGGGCGCAACAGAGAAACGCTGCATCACCGTTTTTGGCGTCACATCAGGGCTGGCGGCGGTTTTGCTGGGGTTAGTCATGGTCTCGAATCTCTGCAAATTACGTTAAACGACAGTCATTTTCGACAGGCGGACGCGGATTATACACATTGCATCGGTAAGATTTAAGCAGAACCATCCCGACTGACCACGAGGCAGAAGAAAAGCACAAGCTAACAGTATGGCAGCCGTTATGATGGTTTAAACCAAACCAGCCCCTGTGCTTCTATAGCTGCTGCGAAAGCCGAAAGTATTTCTCTGCCACTAAGTAGCTGATCACTGCTTCTTTTTGTCGGTCGCGGAATTGATTTACCCACTGATGGGCATTGTGAATGATCGCTTGTGCTTCATGTGGATGAGTGAGGTAGTAGTCGATGACTGCCTCTAGGTTGGAAAAGTCTGCGTTCACCTCAGCATAGTGAACCCCGGCGATTAATTGGCCCTCCATAAACCAAGTTTCATACTCCAGCGGCGGTGAGAGGCACAGCGAGTTGGACGACAGTATCCATTTTAAATTGGTCGCAACGTCTTTCCCTTCCACACTGAGAATAAACTTATGCTGTAGCTGCGCTTGCGGTGTTAGCGGGTCTTTTCGATAGGCTTGGTCAGTCTCATTCGCGGGGCGGGTATCTCCGACATCAATGATAGGATGCGTGTAAAAGCGGCGAAGAAGTTGGCGACGCTTGTGATTAAAGCAGCGTCCACGCCATACCGCGCTATCGCGTTTTTGCCCAAACGGTACGGGATCATCAATAAATTGAAAATGGCGCACCGCATTGAGCTTGAGTAGTACGGCGTTTTGATTGTCGCCATGAATGGGACGGCTTTTTACAAAGGCTGGCGTAAGTGGCGGTTGCGTGACATCGCCATCTAAGTAATGCAAAAACAAGCCGTTGGGGAACCAGCGCATCACTCGCAATATATCTAAAAAATACACCGAGCCGTGATCTTGTCTCACTCGGCCCGTCTGATGATCGCAATATTGCTCCGACAAACAAAACGGGGCATTCAAACGGTTGTAATAACTGACACGTTGGTCGATATCAGATTGATGCTGCTGATAAATGGGCAACAGTTGCCGGCACATCCATGAGCGATACCAATCATTAGGGATCGCATTGAGTGCCAAGTTATAACTATAGTAGCGGAGTTTTTTCACCCTCTTGCTCCGTCAATCCGTCTGCGGACATCGATTTACCGCAAAGCCTAGTCGAGCAAGATGACGAGCAAATGAAATGGGCGAGAGAGCCTGTTGCCCGCTCTCTCGCGACAAGACTTATTCGATGGTGAATTTGCCTTTCATCACAGTCCAGTGGCCTGGGAAAGAGCAGAAATAGGTTAAGTCTTTGCCTTTCAGTCCTTCGGTTGAGAAGGTAATCGTGGTGCTTTCGCCGCCGCCAATCAATTTGGTATGCGCCAAGATACGATCATCGCCTTGTGGCAAGTAATCGTTATTTGGGCCGGCACCCGCGCCTTTCATGGCAATGTCTTGAAGGTTAGACGTTTCTGACAGCACCCAGTTGTGGCCCATCGAGGTCACAGGCATGGAGCCTTGGTGCTCTAGGGTTAGCGTCACTTCACTGCAGCTTGCTGGTACGGATAGCGATGTTTGATCGTAGGCCATTTTATCACCGGTGGTGACAGTTAACTCACACTCGTTGGCAACCGCTTGCGTGGAAACAGACGCGAACGCCAGTGCGGCGAGGGCTAACAGTTTTTTCATCGGTACATACTCCTATTATGGATGTAAAGGTATGTTTTTTTATGCTTGTGGCACGGTGCCATCATACGGACTCACTACAAGAAAACAGTTAGCCGATTCAAAGATCAGCAGATTGTTAACTGTTTTTATTTTGCTCAATACTGTGAGAGGTCTGATCGCGATCAAGCGATACACGTAAAGGTGTTTACAGGTGTGTGATAACGCATAGGATTAAAGACAGACAGGGTGCGCTGACCAGTGGCTATGATAAGATAACAAACTGACTGTCAGCACTTTGAGGCGCTATGACCAATACCACTGGGTTACTGCACCGCGCACAGCAGCTTTGTGAGCAGCGAGGAGTAAGGCTTACTCCACAACGTACGCGCGTTTACGAAATTATTGCCAACTACTCACGCGCCATCAGTGCCTATGAGTTGCTTGATGTGTTGCGCGAAACAGAACCACAAGCCAAACCCCCAACTGTCTATCGTGCGCTAGACTTTCTATTAGCGCAGGGGTTTGTACATAAAGTGGAGTCAACCAACAGCTACATCGCTTGTTGCCATTTGGGGCACCAAGGACATTGCTCGCAACTGTTGATTTGTGATCAATGCGGTACGGTCGAAGAGTGCCACACCGAGGAGCTGTCGGATGCATTGCGTGAAAAAGCGCAGCAAGTGGGCTTTCACGTACAACACCATGTGATTGAAACGCATGGCACATGTGCACAGTGCTTGGCTCAATAACATTGAATTGATTAGGACGGACATTCTTTATGGAAGCACAATTCGTCAACCCATTCCTGACCTCGCTGATTAACGTGCTGCAAACCATGGCACAGTTAGATATTCAGCCTGAGAAGCCTCACCTAAAGAAATCCGAGATCGCTAAAGGGGATGTTTCTGGGTTAATCGGTATGGTTGGCCCACAAACCAAAGGGTCGTTCTCAGTGACTTTTGACGAAGATATGGCGCTGGAGATCATGTTTCGCATGCTCGGTGAGCGCGCAGACTCGATCAACGAGGAAGTCACTGACATGGTGGGTGAAATCACCAATATGGTGACCGGGGGTGCCAAGCGTATTCTGTCAGAAAAAGGCTTTGAGTTTGAGATGGCCACCCCAGTGGTGGTGTCTGGTAAAGGTCATACCATCAATCACAAAAGCGATGGACCTGTGATTATTATGCCGTTTAAATCGCCCCACGGTACGGCCTTCATTGAAATCTGCTTTGATCACTAAGACGGCACACCTCGATATAAAAACGCCGCGCAATTGCGCGGCGTTTTCTCGTTTCACCGGTTAAGCGATTACGCTTGGCGCCATTGCTTAAAGGTGTTGATCAAGCCATTGGTTGAGCTGTCATGGCTGTCGATTTCGTTATTATCGTTCAGCTCTGGCAGGATGTTGTTTGCAAGCTGCTTACCTAGCTCAACGCCCCACTGATCAAAGCTGTAGATATTCCAAATCACACCCTGAGTGAAGATTTTGTGCTCGTACATCGCAATCAACGCGCCCAAAGTATATGGCGTGATTTGATTGACCAGAATAGAGTTCGTCGGACGGTTGCCCTCAAACACTTTAAACGGTGCGATCGCAGCAATTTCATCGGCTGATTTACCCGCTTTTGCTAGCTCGGCTTCCACTTGCTCTCGACCTTTACCAAATGCCAGTGCTTCGGTCTGAGCGAAGAAGTTAGCCATCAATTTAGCGTGATGATCGCCAATCGCGTTATGACTATGCACTGGGGCAATAAAGTCACATGGGATCAACTTGGTGCCTTGGTGAATCAGCTGATAAAACGCATGCTGACCATTGGTGCCCGGCTCGCCCCAGATGATTGGGCCGGTTTGATAGTCAACCGGATTACCGTTGCGGTCCACATACTTACCGTTTGATTCCATATTGCCTTGTTGGAAATAGGCAGCAAAACGGTGCATGTATTGGTCGTAAGGTAAAATAGCTTCTGATTCTGCGCCGTGGAAGTTGTTGTACCAAATACCAATCAGTGCCAACAGCACCGGCATGTTCTGCGCCATCGGTGCGGTTTTGAAGTGGTTATCCATTTGGTGCGCACCGTCAAGCAGTGCAACAAAGTTGTCGTAACCTACGCCCAAACAGATAGAAAGACCAATCGCCGACCACAATGAGTAACGGCCGCCAACCCAATCCCAGAATTCGAACATGTTGGCCGTATCAATACCAAACTCAGACACCGCTTTTGCGTTGGTAGAAAGTGCGGCAAAGTGCTTAGCCACTTGGCTTTCATCCCCTGCTGCGTTCATAAACCAGTCACGTGCTGTGTGGGCGTTGGTCATGGTTTCTTGGGTGGTGAAGGTTTTTGACGCCACCAAGAACAAGGTAGTTTCTGGATTTAGCTCTTTTAACGTTTCGGCGATATGCGTGCCATCCACGTTAGAGACAAAGTGCAGGTTCAAATGGTTTTTGTAAGCGGCAAGTGCTTCGGTCACCATGTAAGGACCAAGATCTGAGCCACCGATACCAATGTTAACCACATCTGTAATCGCTTTGCCGGTATAGCCTTTCCATTCACCGCTGATCACACGCTCGGAAAACGACTGCATCTGCGCCAGTACCGCGTTCACTTTTGGCATCACATCTTCGCCATCCACCATGATAGGTGTATTGCTGCGGTTACGCAGTGCTGTATGGAGCACGGCACGATCCTCGGTGCGGTTGATCTTCTCGCCGTCAAACATCGCGCTGATCGCGTCCGCCACGCCGGTTTCATCCGCCAGTGCCAGCAACTTGGTCAGTGTTTCTTCACTGATCAGGTTTTTGGAATAATCCAACAGAATGCTGTCTTCGAATTGGGTCGAGAAATGGGCGAATCGCTGTGGGTTGTCGGCAAAAAGATCCGCCAGTGTGTAGTCCTGTGCTTCTTCAAAGTGGGCGGTCAGTGATTGCCACGCCACGGTTTGAGTGGGATTAGTTGTCTTTAGCATCATGGTCATCCAAATCGCGTTGTGAATGCCGCTGTTAGCGTAACAGCCGGCAAGGATCCTGTAGTGTCTCAGCGTCACCACGCTGTTCGCGGTGGCAATTGGAGTAATATTACATAATCACAGCCAGATTCTCACATGCAATTGCTGTGAGAGGGTTGCGATTAATCATAGAATAGTTGGATAAGCCTTGAGCTTTTCGCTCACGACGAGGATCACAACAAGGACTGCTTATGTGGTATCAAACTGAAATTCAATTGCGCCCACGCCCGCGGGGCTTTCACCTAATTACCGACGACATTGTCTCGGCACTGCCTATCCTCGATGAGATTGATATCGGGATGGTACAGGTGTTTATCAAGCATACGTCGGCGAGTTTAACCTTGAATGAAAATGCGGACCCCACGGTGCGCCAAGATATGGAAGCGCACTTTAACCACTCAGTGCCAGAACGCGCGCCCTATTATCAGCATACCTATGAAGGCGATGATGACATGCCGGCGCACCTTAAAGCATCGTTGCTAGGCGCAAGCGTCACGGTTCCCATCAGCCAAGGTCGACTTAATCTCGGTACATGGCAAGGGATTTATCTGGGTGAGCATCGCGATCATGGCGGTACACGCACCTTGGTGGTCACTGTGCAAGGTGCGCCCCGTACCGCTTAACATCAAAAGCTACACCGCGGCGTCATCGGCCGCGTTTAAGGCGAGATATTGACGAGGCACGCGGCCGGTGACTTGGCACACTAATTCATAGCCAATGGTATCGACCAAGCGGGCAATGCGCTCAACGGGAAGCTCAGGCCCCCACAGTACCGCTTCGTCACCCACTTTATCGGTCGCATCTGGGCCCAGATCAACGGTGATCATATCCATCGATACGCGCCCAGCCAGGGGCACTTCGCGACCATTCAGCCAAACAGGGGTGCCGTCAGGTGCAGAGCGTGGATAGCCATCGCCATAACCGATGGCAATCACGCCAATCAAGGTATCGCGCGAACTGCGCCAACGCGCGCCATAGCCTACCGGCTCGCCCGCTTTCAGTTCGCGAACCGCCATCACCCGGGAAGTCAATCGCATTGCCGGTTTTAGGCCCAGCTGTTCGCCAGTCAGTTCAATTCGTGACGAAATGCCATATAAACAAATGCCGGGACGCACCCAGTCAAAATGACTTTGCGGCCAAAACAAGGTCCCCGACGAGGCTGCCAGCGACCGCTCTCCGCTTAGCCCTTCCGTTACCTGTATGAAGGTATCTATCTGTGCTTGCGTAATCGGATTATCCAGCTCGTCCGCGCAGCCAAAGTGGCTGAGAAAGCCAATGTCAGCGGCCACATTGTCGCAAGCATTAAGGGCGGCGAGTGCTTCCGGTACTTGCTCAGGCTGAAAACCTAAGCGGTGCATGCCTGAGTCGACTTTTAACCACACGGGTAACGGCTCACTTAGCGAGGCACGAGTCAGCATCGCCACTTGCTCTTTACAATGCACGGTTGCTGTCAATTGGTGAGAAACCAATAACGGCAGTTCATCCGCTTCATAAAACCCTTCCAGCAAGACGATGGGCAATTGGATCCCGGCACGACGCAACGTCAATGCTTCTTCCACCCGTGCCACACCGAAGGCATCGCTAAACGGGGCCAAGGTGGTGGCAACCGACGCGAGTCCATGCCCATAACCATCGGACTTCACCACCGTCATCACTTTACTGTGAGGCGCTTTACGGCGCATCACTTGGATGTTGTGCACCATCGCCTCGGGATCAATCAAGGCACGAGCTGCATTGGTCATGGTAGACAGATCACTCATCATCAAACGCGGGTCCTGCATAGTTATCAAATCGCGAATACTGCCCTTGGAAGGTGAGACGCACACTACCAATCGGACCGTTACGCTGTTTACCAATCAGGATTTCCGCAATCCCTTTCATCGCACTTTCTGGGTTGTAGACTTCGTCGCGGTAAATAAACATGATCAAGTCGGCATCTTGCTCAATGGCGCCCGATTCACGCAAGTCCGAGTTTACCGGGCGTTTATCCGCCCGTTGCTCCAATGAGCGGTTTAGCTGCGATAGCGCCACCACCGGCACGTTCAGCTCTTTCGCGAGCGCTTTGAGCGAGCGAGAAATCTCGGCAATTTCAAGGGTTCGGTTTTCTTGTAAACCCGGTACACGCATCAATTGCAGGTAGTCGACCATGATCATACTCAGACCGCCATGTTCACGTGCAACGCGACGGGCTCGCGAGCGCACATCGGTCGGTGTCAAACCGGAGCTGTCATCGATGTACATGTTCTTTTTCTGCATCAAGATCCCCATCGATGAGGAGATGCGCGCCCAGTCTTCATCATCAAGCTGACCGGTCCGGATCTTGGTTTGATCGACGCGCGAGAGCGAGGCCAACATGCGCATCATCAGCTGTTCAGCCGGCATCTCGAGCGAGAAGATCAACACGGGTTTTTCTTGGTCCATCGCCGCATTTTCACACAAGTTCATCGCAAAGGTGGTTTTACCCATCGATGGACGTGCCGCAACAATGATTAAGTCAGACGGCTGTAAGCCGGCGGTTTTCTTGTTCAGGTCAGTAAAGCCTGTCGATACGCCCGTGACACCATCTTGCGGTGACTTAAAGAGCTCTTCAATGCGCTCCAGTGTCCTACTCAACACCGAGTCAATATGCTGCGGCCCTTCGTTTTCACTGGTTCGAGATTCGGCAATCGCAAACACCTTGCTCTCGGCCATATCGAGCAGATCTTCCGAGCTACGCCCTTGCGTGTCATAGCCCGCATCGGCGATTTCATTGGCTACCCCAATGAGATTACGCACCATGGCACGCTCTCGCACAATATCGGCGTAAGCAATAATGTTGGCCGCACTTGGGGTGTTTTTCGCCAGCTCCGCCAAGTAAGCAAAACCACCCACATCGTCGAGCGTGCCCGCTTTTTCAAGGTGCTCAGAGAGGGTGATCAAATCTAGTGGCTTGCCTTCATCGAGCAAGGTCTTGGTCGCATCGAAAATTAATCGATGGGGGCGACTGTAAAAGTCATGGCTGACGACTTTTTCCGCAACCGCATCCCAGCGCTCGTTATCCAACATCAAGCCACCCAGCACGGACTGCTCGGCTTCAATGGAATGTGGCGGTACTTTGAGATTAGCGACTTGTTGATCTTTTGCGGGTTTACGATTGTCTGCCATAACGAACTCACCTATTACTGATGGGCGCCATTATACCCGCTGTCCTAGCGAGACGCTGCCCTGTCAGCCATTTTTTTCCAAACGCTGAATAATCACCGCGGATTTTAACCCAAATTTGACCGCTTCAATGCTGACGATCCCTATCATAGCGCGCCTGAGACAGTGTGAGGGTAAAGCCATGAAATCTGTTTATACGCCGCTTTGGATCTCACTATGTGTCGCGTGTATCAGTCCTGCCTATGCAACCGAGCAAGACGACACGTCAACGTCACCTTGGTCATCCGATATTTCCATCGGTTATCAACGTCTGGGCGGCAATGCCGATTCACAAACGATCAACAGTGAGTTAAACGGCCAATACCAAGTCGAACAATATAGTTATCAAGCCAGCGTCAGTCTGCTGCAGGTTGAAAAAGACGGCGAAGAGGACAAACGCAAAACGGAGTTCGAATCCCAAGCCAATATGAAGCTTAGCGCGCAAAGCTATGCGCTGCTGAACGCCACGTACGTCGCTGACCGTTATGGTCCTTACTTTGACGACTTTATGCTCGCAACCGGTCTTGGCTACCAATGGATAGAGCGTGATGCATTGAGTGTCAGCACAGAGATAGGTCCCGGCTTTCGTTACCAACGGCCAAATTTGGACGAAATTGATGACGATGATCTGATCATGCCCTATTCGGTCAGTGAGCCAGTCGTCCGCGCCCAAGCCAAATGGCAGTGGCGGTTTTTAGATAATGCCAGTATCGAGGGACGCACACAGGTTGTGTCTGGGGAAAGCAATACCAGCGTGGAAGGCGTGTTGTCGCTAGCTACCACGATTACCGAAAAGCTCTCGATTAAGCTGACGGGAAAACAAAACTACATGAGTGAAGTACCGCCGGGGCTGAAGCACCAAGACAGTGTGTTCACGGTTGGATTACGATATCAGTGGCTTTAGCGGTTATCTGTTCACAGGCATAAAAAAAGCCAGCCTTATCGGCTGGCTCTTTCACAAACATTGTCTTGGCAATTACGCAGCAACAACGTTCACTTTTACGGTTGCGAACACGTCAGAGTGCAGTTGCACGCTGATTTCGTACTCACCAGTGTTGCGCAGCGCGCCTTCTGGTAGACGAACTTCGCTCTTCGCGATTTCAACGCCTGCTGCAGTTACAGCGTCAGCGATGTCACGAGTACCGATAGAACCGAACAGCTTGCCTTCGTCGCCCGCTTTAGAGGCGATCTCAACCGCTTCTAGCGCTTCAACTTTCTCAGCACGCGCTTGAGCGGCAGCCAGTTGCTCAGCAACTTTTGCTTCTAGCTCAGCACGACGTGCTTCGAAGTGTTCGATGTTGGTTTTGGTTGCCATAACAGCCTTACCTTGTGGGATAAGGAAGTTACGCGCGTAACCAGACTTAACAGTTACCTGATCACCTAGGCCACCCAGGTTACCGATTTTATCAAGTAGAATAACTTGCATTCTTCAATCCTCTCTAACGTGGACAGTTCCGATTACTGATGCTTGTCAGTGTACGGCAGCAGGGCCAGGTAACGAGCGCGCTTGATAGCACGAGCCAGTTGACGCTGGTACTTAGCACGAGTACCAGTGATACGGCTAGGTACAATCTTACCAGATTCGGTAATGTAGTTTTTTAGAGTCGCTACATCTTTGTAGTCGATCTCTTGTACGCCTTCTGCAGTGAAACGGCAGAATTTACGACGACGGAAGAAACGTGCCATGGGCTTATCTCCTGATCTAAATGTCTATAATGTGGTCAGCATGCAATACCAATTTTCCCTCGCCTTGTCGGCTGGTCTGGTAAGCGAGAAAACCGCTTACCTTGATATGGCTGCCTAAAGCTAAATTGTGAGTTTGTTGTGTTGACCCTTGCCCGCTTACCACCACCGGCAGACGACAATACACCTGACGGGAAAGGTTCGCTTCGAGTTGCGTGGAACGATGCTCTAACACAAAGTGGCAGTGCGGGATCCCTGCAGGGCTCTGGCGGTGGACCGGAGCTTTACTGATAACACCAGTAAGTTCCAATCGATTGGTCATCACAGCGATTACTCAGCAGCGCTCTCGCCTTCAGCTTTCGCTTCTGCACGCTCTTCGCGCTCAGGACGATCTTCACGCTTAGCAGTACGCTCTTCTTTAGCCTTCATCATGACAGATGGCTCAGTGATAGCGTCTTTAGTACGCATGATCATGTTACGGATCACAGCGTCGTTGAAGCGGAACGTGCTTTCTAGCTCGTCAATCACAGATTGCTCAGCTTCTACGTTCATCAGAACATAGTGTGCTTTGTGCAGTTTGTTGATTGGGTAAGCCAGTTGACGACGGCCCCAGTCTTCTAGACGGTGGATTTGACCACCCGCATCTTTGATAGACGCAGTGTAACGCTCGATCATGCCAGCAACTTGCTCGCTCTGATCAGGGTGCACCATGAATACGATTTCGTAATGACGCATTGAGTTGCTCCTTACGGATTAATCAGCTTCCACAATTGGCCCGGTCGTCCAGCGGAAGCAAGGAACGAAAAATAAAAGACCGAGAATCAGGCGCGAGATAGTACAGAATTGCATCGCCATAAGCAAACAGATTTTACGTTAATTTACTCACCTTCTGCCACCGTGTTGCCCGCACATCACTATATGATGCTCTCTTCAAACAACACGCTTTCTTTAATCCTTACCCCCACAACTCCCAGCATCTATTACCACGAAATAGACAACACACTTAATTCGCTTAAAACAGAAACCTACTAATAACATCCTCCGTGACACTGGCCTCAAAATTTGACCAGTAGCAAAAAAATTAAGAAATCAAGCCTGCAAATTGTCAGGATTGGTCAAACTTCAAGCAATGTCACGCTATTGATGCACTTTTTTTTTGTGAATAATTAATTTCTGAACCCACGCTCAAATTATTGTACTTCCGCCTCCATTTCTTGGCATCAATTGCCCAACATAGCGGTTTTATTGCCTACTGTTGATATTTAAATCATCTAAACACGCAGTAGACGCAGGATAAGGGCACATAAATTTCCTACCTGCACTGATGAGATTCGCTTCAAAAATTTTGGGAGCAAAATATGAAATTAATGACGCCATCGCGTGCCGTCGCGCTAGGTTTGGCGGGGCTCGCGTTAACTAGCCCCAGTGTGCACGCTGCAGTTGATTGCCAGCCACTGCCCGATTGGCAGAATGGCAATACCTACACCAAAGGGGATCAAGTTAAAGCGGACGATACCGCCTATGAGGCAAGGTGGTGGACGCAAGCCGATCCTGCCACTCAGTCTGGCGAGTGGAAAGCATGGAAAATCCTCGGCCAGTGCGCGGGCAGCGTTAACCAAGCCCCTACCGCAACCTTAACCGTGTCACCGTCTGGACCCGTTGAGGTTGGCGACACACTCACCTTCACCCTCGCCGGAACAGACACGGATGGCACAGTGACCTCATTCGTGCTTTCACAAGGCGACACTGTCTTATATGAAGGTGCAGAAGCGACTTCCATCGGCTGGCAAGCCGAACAAACGGGTCGTTTTACCTTTACTCTCACCGTGACTGACGACAAAGGCGCCACCGATACCCAAACATTGCAACAGGTGGTGGGTGATGACCAAACCGGCGGCGATGAGTATGCCTGTCGTCCGGCTGGTTTATACACCACCCCAGATGTCGACGTGCCATATTGTTCGGTGTATGACGAGAACGGCCTTGAAGACATGGGCGCCGATCACCCTCGCCGTGTTATCGGCTATTTCACCAGCTGGCGAAACGGTACCAACGGCCAGCCCGCTTATTTAGTCAGTGATATTCCTTGGGACAAGATCACCCACATTAATTACGCCTTTGCTCACGTCAACGCGGACAACCAATTGTCTATCGGCGATCCCAATGCACCCGATAATCCAGCAACCCAGATGACCTGGCCGGGCGTGGCCGGCGCAGAGATGGATCCAACCCTGCCGTACAAAGGTCACTTTAACTTGCTCAACAAGTATAAAAAGCAGCACCCCGACGTGAAAACGCTGATCTCCGTGGGTGGCTGGGCCGAAACCGGGGGCTACTTCGGTGAAAACGGCGAGCGCATCGACAGTGGCGGTTTCTACACCATGACCACCAATGCCGATGGCAGCGTCAACCAAGCTGGCATTAAAGCTTTCACCGACAGTGCCGTCGCCTTCTTGCGCCAGTATGGCTTTGATGGTCTAGACATTGATTATGAATACCCATCGTCAATGAAAGACTCAGGCCACCCTGACGATTTCGAGTACTCCAACCCACGTCGTGCGCACTTGAATAAATCCTATCAAGTATTGATGAAGTCGCTGCGTGAAGCGCTCGATAAAGCCAGTGCACAAGATGGCAAGCACTATATGCTGACCATTGCCGCACCGTCGTCGGGTTACTTATTGCGCGGGATGGAAACCTTCCAAACCACCCAATACTTAGATTACGTCAACATCATGAGCTATGACCTACATGGGGCATGGAATGATCATGTTGGCCATCAAGCGCCGCTATACGACACCGGCGAAGACTCAGAGCTTAAACAGTGGAATGTTTACCAAACCCCTGAGTTCGAGGGAATTGGTTATTTAAATACCGACTGGGCAGCAACCTATTTTATGGGCGGTATGTCACCCGGCCGCATCAATATCGGTATCCCATATTACACCCGCGGCTTTAAAGACGTACAAGGCGGCGATAAAGGCCTTTGGGGACGCGCGCCACTGCCAAACCAAAGTGAGTGCCCAGCCGGCACCGGTGTCGGTGAGAAAAACAAATGCGGCAACGGTGCAATCGGCATTGATAACCTTTGGCATGATGTGGACGAGCTCGGCAACGAAGTGCCTGCTGGCTCCAACCCTTTATGGCATGTGAAAAACCTGCTCGACGGCAAACTACCGGCCTACGCCGCGGAGTACGGACTCGATCCTGAGCAAGATCCTAGCGACCGTCTCACCGGTAACTATCAACGTTATTACGATGACATCGCCAAAGCGCCGTGGGTTTGGAACGAAGAAAAACGCGTATTCCTATCGATGGAAGATGAAACCTCGATGGCCGAAAAGGTCGACTACGTGATCAATAAAGGTCTAGGCGGGGTGATGTTCTGGGAGCTGGCGGGGGATTATCGCTATGATGATCAGCGTCAAGCCTACTTTATGGGCGATACCCTGACTTCGCTGGCGTACCAAACCTTTAAGCAAGCTGGCAGCGACTACTCACTGCAACGTGGCGATACCAACTTCCAAGTGCCAAGCGAGCAAGTGGATGTCACCTTTGACGCGCTGAACTTCCCAGTGGGCGATGACAACTATCCTATTCGCCCCACGTTCCGCTTTACCAACCACTCGGATCTGGACTTATCGGGCGCCACCATCAGCTTTGATGTGCCCGTGTCTACCTCGGCCATTTTTAAATCTGACTGGAACGCTCAGAAAAAGCTACGCATGGAAGTGGTCCGTGATAGCAGCAACGCCAGTGGCAACAACATCGGCGGGTTTGATGCTACGCACCATCGCTTTGCCATCACCCTGATTAACGAATGGGGCGGCATTGAGCAAAGCTTTAAGCCCGGTGAAACCTTGGATGCTCAGGTGATGTACTACATGCCGATCACCAACCCGACCAATATCACAATTGAAAAAGATGGCCAGCGCTATGCGGTGAAGCAGGAGTATCCAAGCCTTCCGCCTGCGCTACCCGGTAGCACCAGTCAAAGTGGCGGAGAGTCTCAGTGTCCCGGCGTCGATGTTGCCAGCCTGAGTACCTATCCCAACTGGCCTAACGGGGGCAACCATGCCAGCGGTGGCGACCAACTTATCTACCAAGAGGCGGTATGGGAAGCCAAGTGGTGGACCCAAGCGGCACCCGGTGGTCAAGCTTGGCGCCAAGTCTGCAGCCTCTAATCCATTTCTGGTCTTGAATGCGGGGGCTGCGTGCCCCCGTTAAGGAGTCGTTATGTTCAAGTCTTCGTTCACACAGTTTTCCTGCCGTACCGCCGTGGCCCTTGCGCTGGTCGCAAGCAGTTCACAGGTGATGGCACATGGCTATTTAGACAGCCCCAAAGCACGCCAAGCGATTTGCCATGAGCAAGGGGGCTATTGGTGGCCTTCAGATGGGTCACGTATTCCCAATGCTGCCTGTCGCGCTGCGTTCTTAGAGTCGGGGCACTACCCATTTGTGCAACACCACGAATCAGCGCAATTGGTGGCGGATTACCGCAATATGGATGCGGTGAAAGCGGCCGTGACCGATGGCAACTTATGTGGTGCCGGCGATCCCAATAAAGCCGGGATCAGTTTGCCCTCACCGGATTGGCAACGGACCGAAGTCACCCCAGATGGCAATGGCCAAATTGACGTACGTTTTCGCGCCACCACACCGCACAACCCAAGCTATTGGGAAATTTATCTCACCAAGCCAGACTACAACGGCGCGACCGATGCGCTGACGTGGGATGATCTCGAGAAGATCGACACCTTTGGCGATCTGCCCATTGTGATCGGCGATGACGGAAACCGTTATTACGAGATGACCGTGACCCTGCCCGCCGATCGTCAAGGTGACGCCATTCTCTATAGCCGTTGGCAACGCATTGATCCGGCCGGTGAAGGCTTCTACAACTGTGCCGACATCACTATCACCCCCAGTCAGACAGCGCCAGCCCAATGGCACGAGCTGGGCTACTTTGTCCCACATCCACAAATGGCAGCTTTGGGCGATCGCGTACGTGCCCGCTTGCACAACCGCCAAGGCCAAGAAGTGGTAGATGTCACACTCACATTGACGGACCAAAATGTGGCGAATTGGCCACAAGCGCTGGCCAGCCTTATCGAACAACAGGCTAACGAGCCCTTACGTATCGGGGTGATGCGCCACGGTGAGATCCAGTTTAATGCCGATGACGTGGTGCAAAACCAAGTCTTTAGCCATCACGATAGCTATAGCTTCAACCTGTCGGTGATCCCGGCTACCGACGAACCCACCAGCAACCTGCCCGCGTGGAGCGCTTCTGAGGTCTATGTGGCCAAGGATCGCGTGCGCTACGGCGACAACATCTACCAAGCAAAATGGTGGACACGAAACGAGCAACCCGGCGCTGCCCTTGTTTGGCAACGCGTGACACAATAAGGAGCAAACATGAAGCCAATGACCCTACTCTCTCTGGCGATTGCTGGGGCACTGGGTGCCAGCCACGCCGTGGCGGCCCCCTCAACCCCAAGTTTGGACTGGAAGCCACAAAACTATTCTTTTGTTGAAGTCGACGAATATGGCCGCGGATCGTACAAAGATCTGGTGCAACGCGTGGATGAAGTCCAAATTGAAATTAAATGGAATGCCTGGTCCGGTGATGGTGGTGATAGCTACAAGGTGTACTTTGACGATCAGGTCGTTAATCAAGGCACCTTACCGGCAGGAACCAAATCTGGCGTTGTCACTTTCCCCTATGACAAAGGAGGCCGCCACCAGCTTAAACTCGCCTTGTGTGAAGGTGGCGTGGATGGCCAGTGCGCGACCAGTGCCGCCAAACCCATCGTGATCGCAGACACCGACGGCGTGCACCTTGACCCACTGCCGATGAATGTCGACCCGAACAACAATGACTACCCCAAACAGCCTGATACCGTGGTGGGGGCATACTTTGTCGAATGGGGCATTTATGGTCGTAACTTCGATGTCAGTCAGGTGCCCGCGGGGAATCTCACCCACATCTTATATGGCTTTATCCCCATTTGTGGCCCCAATGAGTCATTGGGCGACATCGAAAATGGCAACAGCTTGCGCGCACTAGAGCTCGCCTGCCAAGGCTCAAAAGACTATGAAGTGGTGATCCATGACCCTTGGGCGGCGATTCAGAAAAAACTGCCCGGCACACCAGCTAAAGATCCGATTGGTGGCACTTATGCGCAAATGATGGCGCTCAAGCAGCGCTACCCGGATCTGAAAATTCTCCCATCTGTGGGCGGCTGGACCCTATCAGACCCCTTCTATGATTTCACCGACAAAGCCAACCGTGACGTCTTTGTTGCCTCGATGAAAGAGTTCCTACAAACCTGGAAGTTCTATGATGGGGTCGACATTGACTGGGAGTACCCAGGCGGTGGCGGTGCCAATCCAGATTTAGGCAATCCAGATAAAGATAGCCAAGCCTACGCGGCCTTAATGCGTGAGCTGCGCGCGATGTTGGATGAGCTCGAGGCCGACACGGGCCGTGAGTACCAACTCACCTCGGCCGTCGGGGCCGGTTATGACAAGATCGCCAACGTCGATTACAGCGCCAGCGCGCCGTACATGGATTATATCTTTGCCATGACCTACGACTTTTTCGGCGCATGGAATAATGTCACCGGTCACCAAACCGCCCTTTACTGCGGCAGCCATATGAGTGCCGATGAATGTGATGGTACTGGCGTCGATGATAACGGCGAGCCCCGCAAAGGCCCTGCCTACACGCTCGATAATGGCGTGCAATTACTGCTAGAAAGCGGCGTACCACCGGAAAAAATGGTGATTGGTACCGCGATGTACGGCCGTGGCTGGGAAGGCGTTTTCCCTGCCAATGCGACCGATCCTAGCAACCCGATGACCGCACCCGGTAACGGCCCGATCAAAGGCAGCACCGCAGACGGTATTTGGGAAGCCGGTGTGATTGACTACAAAGGCATCGTCAAATCCATGCTCGGCAGCGCGGGGAACGGTATCAATGGCTTCCAACCCGGTTATGATGAGCAAGCCGAAGCGGCTTATGTTTGGAACCCAGACAACGGTAAGCTCGTCACTTATGACAACCCACGCTCGGTCAAAGCCAAAGGCCAGTATGTGCGCAATCACAACTTCGCCGGTTTGTTTGCTTGGGAAATCGATGCCGACAATGGCGATATCCTCAATGCGATGCACGAGGGATTAGCACAGGATGGTCAACCACCCGTCAATAATGCTCCTACCGTCACCCTTGCGCAGCAAAGCTATACGCTGGCGCCCGGAGCGTCGTTAACCATTGCCGCCAATGGGCGTGATCGGGATGGCGATGCCCTGACCTATCGCTGGCAAGGCGATGCGGCGTTGGCTCTGACCAATAGCGACACGGATTCGGTCACAGTGACCGCCCCCGATGTGAGCACCAGCACCGACTATTCCCTGTCAGTGACGGTATCGGATGGTCAAGCCAATGCGGAGGCCAACACCATCATTAAGGTAGTGGTACCGGGTGAAAACCAAGCCCCTACCGTGGCACCTATCGCCCCTGTTAGCCTGAAAAGCGGTGAGCAAACCAGCGTGACGATTGAGGCAAACGATCCAGATGGCGATACACTCAGCTACACCTACCGTGCATCTGGCGATCTGGCCGTTTCTGGCACCGGTGATCAGGTCACGCTGACCGCGCCCACCGTGACGGAGAATCGCGACTATGTGGTCACAGTCGAGGTCAGCGATGGCGACAAAACCACGCAAGCGCAATTCACAGTAACCGTGACGCCGGCCAGTGGCTTACCAACGTGGGATGAAAACACCGTGTACGTCGGCGGCGATCGTGTCCTATATCAAGGGGTTGAGTATCGCGCCAAGTGGTGGACCAAAGGCCAGCGCCCAGACCAAGGCGACCCATGGGAACGCGTCGGGGATAGCCAAGCCAACCAAAGCAGTGAATGGCAAGCGACCGTCGCTTATTCCGGTGGCGATGAAGTTGAATATAACAACCAACGCTACCAAGCCAAGTGGTGGACGCAAGGCGACAAACCCGGCAGCGCCGCGGTCTGGCAATTACTGTAACGGTTTTTCACTTCCCAAAATGACAAAACGCCCCAAGCTGGGGCGTTTTTCTTCAACGGTGAACAAGAGACACTGCAGTTAACGACGCTGACGCACCGCTTCATACAAGCAAACGCCAGTCGCCACGGACACATTCAAGCTCGACACACTGCCCGCCATCGGAATCCGGATCAGCTCATCACAGGTTTCACGCGTCAAACGGCGCATGCCATCTCCTTCTGCGCCCATCACTAAGGCGAGCGGCCCCACCAATTTGGTGTCGTAAACATCATGATCGGCTTCACCCGCCGTACCCACAAACCACACGCCCTGCTCTTTGAGCGCACGCATGGTTCGCGCTAAGTTGGTGACGCGCACTAAAGGCACGACTTCAGCGGCGCCACAGGCCACTTTTCGCGCCGTGGCATTAAGCTGAGCGGATTTGTCTTTCGGGACAATCACCGCACTCACTCCGGCTGCATCGGCGGTGCGTAGGCACGCCCCCAAGTTGTGGGGGTCAGTTACCCCATCAAGCACCAGCAGCAAGGGGGTCTCGGTGTTGGCGAGGATCGCCTCCAAGTCATTTTCGTTATACTGACGGCCCGCTTTGACACGTGCCACTATCCCTTGGTGCGACGCACCTTGGGTTTTGTCGTCTAAGGCTTTGCGGCCAACTTGCTGAATACTGATCCCCAGCATCGCTAATTCGTTTAGTACAGGCACTAAGCGTTCGTCTTGACGGCCTTTTAGCACCATCACGTCAATAAAGCGAGATGGATCAGTCGCAAGCACGGCTTGGACGGCATGAATGCCGTAAATGGTTTCATTACTCATGGGTTACTTCTTTTTCTTGACCGCTTTAGGTTTTTGCTTCTTCGCCTTTTTCTTGCGTGCTTTTTCCGCAGGCGACTTACCTTTGCCCTTCTTGCCTTTTTTCTCTGCAGGGGCCTTGTCTTCTTCAATGCTTGGCACGGCGCCACGTTTCAGTTGCTGACGCACGGACATTCGCTCGCGACGGGCTTGTGGGTCTTTATTCGACTCCGCACGGCCTTTCTTGCGTTTGTCACGGGCTGTTTTCCCCGGACGACGGGCTTTGCGCTCAGAGCCTACCAGCTCAAAGTCGATTTGTCGCTCATCCAAGTTAACGGATAAGACTTTCACGGTCACCTGATCGCCGAGTCGGAACACACGTCCCGAGCCTTCACCGACCAAGCGTTGACCCACCATATCAAAGCGATAGTAATCATTATCGAGGTTGGAAATATGGACCAAACCATCGATATGTAGCTCATTGAGGCGAACAAAGAGGCCAAAACCAGTGACATTAGCGATCACGCCTTCCAGCTCATCACCAACGTGATCTTGCATGTATTCGCACTTAAGCCAATCAGCCACATCACGGGTAGCATCATCAGCACGGCGTTCGGTTTTCGAACACTGCTCGCCGAGCACATCCATATCGTCAAATGAGTAGTGGTAGCCACCGGTCGGGGTCCAACGGTCTTGGTTTTTACCCGCTTGTTTGGCAATCAAATATTTGAGTGCACGGTGCAACAGCAAATCCGGATAGCGACGAATAGGCGAGGTAAAGTGTGCGTATTGCTTGAGCGCCAAACCGAAGTGGCCTTGGTTATCCGCTTGATACACCGCTTGCTTCATCGAGCGGAGCAACATGGTTTGGATCAGCTCACTGTCAGCGCGACCATGCACCAAATGCATCAGTGCCGCGTAGTCTTTCGGCGTCGGCTCAAGGCCGCCGCTGAGACTCAAGCCTAACTCGCCTAAGAAATCTTTAAAGCCACTGAGGCGCTCTTCGCCCGGCGCTTCGTGGACACGATAAAGCGCAGGCTCTTTGTGTTTTTCCACAAAGCGTGCCGACGCGATATTGGCCAAGATCATACACTCTTCGATGATCTTGTGCGCATCGTTGCGCTCCACCGGCACAATACGGTCAATTTTACGCTGTGCGTTGAAAATAAACTGGGTTTCCACCGTCTCGAACTCAATCGCCCCGCGTTGTTGGCGCGCCTCACTGAGCACTTTGTACATATCGTGCAGGGTCTCTAAGTGCGGGACCAGAGAACGGTAGCGCTCACGCAACTCCTCATCGCCTTCAAGGATATGAGATACCTTGGTATAGGTCAGACGCGCGTGGGAATTCATCACCGCTTCGTAATGCTTGTAGCCAGATAGCGCCCCTGATTCAGAAATCGTCATCTCACACACCATACACAAGCGGTCGACTTGCGGGTTCAGCGAGCATAAGCCATTAGAAAGCACTTCCGGCAACATGGGCACGACTTGGTTAGGGAAGTAGACAGAGTTACCGCGGTTTTGCGCTTCTTTATCCAACGCCGAATCAGGTCGCACATAGTAGCTGACATCAGCAATCGCTACCCACAGACGCCAGCCGCCCGAGCGTTTACGTTCGCAATAGACCGCATCATCAAAGTCGCGGGCATCTTCACCATCGATGGTCACCAGTGGCAAATCACGCAGATCGACACGGCCCTCTTTGGCTTTTTCTGGTACTTCCTCACTCAAGCTTTTCACTTGCTTGAGCACGGCATCCGGCCATTGATGGGGAATATCGTGGGTGCGCATCGCAATTTCGATTTCCATGCCAGGCGCCATGTTCTCGCCCAGCACTTCAACAATCTTACCGACAGGATTGGTTTGTCGGGTCGGGCGCTGCATGATCTCGACCACCACCACATTGCCCATACGCGCACCTTGGGTTTGCTCTTTGTCGATCACGATGTCTTGACCAAGACGGCTATCATCGGGCACGACAAAGCCCATGCCATCTTCCACAAAGTAACGACCCACGATCTGACCTTGGCGCGCCTCAAGTACGCGCACTACACGGGCTTCTTTGCGGCCACGCTTATCGGTGCCGACACCTTGTGCCAAAATCACATCACCGTGCATCACACTACGCATTTGATGATGCGGTAACATCCAATCATCGTGATTGCCTTTGCCTTCTGGGCGTAGAAAGCCAAAGCCGTCTCGGTGACCGATGACAGTGCCTTTGACCAAATCTAACCGCTCAGGTAAGGCGTAGCACTGACGACGGGTAAACACCAATTGGCCATCACGCTCCATGGCGCGCAGGCGTCGACGTAAGCCTTCATACTGTTCATCACCGGCGAGCCCCAAGTGTGCGAACAGATTGTCTCGACTTACCGGCGCTTTAAAGCTGCGTACAACCTCGAGCAGGTGTTCACGGCTAGGGACGGGATTGTCATATTTTTCTGCTTCACGAGCTTGGTGCGGATCGGCCGCAATGCCTGTGGGCGTATTTTTTGTCGAACCTGTGTCTTGCGACATAGACCTTTTCCTATTGGCGTATGTTGATTTCATTATATCTGTTAACTGACGCTAATGCGCCGCGATGATCGCAGTTTGACGTTTTGTTTCAGCGTCTTGCTTGTAAACAACGAGAGGAATATGGCGCAGACACCATATCGAATCAGATTGGAAACAGATGAGTGGCAACGAGTATAACGAATTTGTGTGACAAAATCGCTTATTGTGCTTACCAATAACTGGTGCGACGTTTGGCGCGCGCAATAATGTTTTGTGGCATACGCGCTTCTAACGCAGCACGCAGTTGAGCAATCCGGTTGCGGGTTTGGGTGTCCGCGGTAATGGTTTGATACAACCAACGGTATGCATCTTCATAATCGAGCGGCGAGCCGACATCATCCACCAGCAGCTCAGCCAGTAAGATGCGTGCACGCGTATCACCCAGCGAGGCCGCTTCACGCAGATAAGGAATGGCTCGGCGCTGGTCCTGCTGGACGAGCGTGCCATTGGCATAATAGCGTCCCAGTTGCTCAAGTGCCGCGGGCAAGCCTTGTTGTGCCGCCAGCTTCATGTAGTAAACGCCCAGCTCAGCGTCCTGATCCACACACACGCCCCACGCCAGCATATCACCATATAAAAACTCATAGGCGGGCGATCCAACACGGGTAGCACGTGCTTCAATATCTTGGATCAATTGGCATTCGTCCTGCCTCACTCGCTCAAGGTGAGAGTTGGTTTCGAACAAGGCAATCAATTCGCTCTCTTCATACACAGGCACAGCGGGGCCGACGTCCGCTTTGGCCGCTGCTGTTGACAACAAAAGAGAAAAAACTAGCGTTCGAAACTTCATGCCTACTCGCTATCAAAACAAAAAACTAAGCAGCAGCGTCAGGGCTACCTGTGCCTTTTTTGTATCGGCGCTATGTGAAATGACTTTAGCAAAGGCGGCAAGTTTTTTCCGCTATCGCGCGATCTCGATTCCAAGCTGAGCGAAAAAAGCATTAAAAAAGCCAGCGACAAGGCGCTGGCTTTTATCATTCAAAGCAATTGCTTATTCAGCAAACGGATGTACTTTGATGATGGTTTCGTTGCGGTCAGGACCCGTTGAAACAATATCAATCGGCACACCGGTCAGCTCTTCGATACGCTTGATGTAATCGAGCGCCGCTTGCGGCAGTTCGTCGAGAGATTTCACCCCAAAGGTGTTCTCGCTCCAGCCAGGCATGCTTTCATAGATAGGCTCGATGTTTTCGTACGCGTCAGCGGCCAGAGGTGATACCTCAACGGTTGAACCGTCTGCCATCTTGTAACCGGTACAAATTTTGATTTCTTCCAAGCCGTCCATCACGTCAAGCTTAGTCAGACAGAAACCTGATACTGAGTTGATTTGCACCGCACGACGCATCGCAACCGCATCAAACCAACCACAACGACGTTTACGGCCCGTGGTCGCACCAAATTCGGCACCTTTAGTGCCAAGGTGCATGCCAATCTCATCATCCAACTCAGTCGGGAATGGACCCGCACCGACACGCGTACAATACGCTTTAGCAATACCCAAGATATAGCCAAGGTGACGCGGACCAAAACCAGAACCTGCAGCAACGCCGCCGGCGGTGGTGTTCGATGAGGTAACATACGGATAAGTACCGTGGTCAATGTCTAGCAAGGTGCCTTGTGCGCCTTCAAACATGATTTTGTCACCACGTTTGCGGGCATCATCGAGCTCTTGAGTCACGTCCATCACCATACCGGTAAGGATGTCCGCTTGCTCCATGACTTTCGCCAAGGTCTCTTCATAGCTCACAGGCTCAGCCTTGTAGAAATGCTCAAGCTGGAAGTTATGGAATTCCATCACTTCTTTTAGCTTTTCAGCAAAGGCTTCTTTGTCGAACAGATCGCCAACACGCAAACCACGACGTGCCACTTTATCTTCGTATGCAGGCCCGATACCGCGACCGGTCGTACCGATGGCTTTCTTACCGCGTGCTTGCTCACGTGCTGCGTCAAGCGCAATGTGATATGGCAGGATCAGAGGACAAGCTTCTGACAGGAATAGGCGCTCACGAACCGGCACACCGCGCGCTTCCAGCTCACCCATTTCTTTCAGCAGAGCGTCCGGCGACAGCACAACACCGTTACCGATGATACATTTAACGTTGTTGCGAAGGATACCAGAAGGAATCAAGTGTAGGACGGTTTTCTCGCCGTCGATGACAAGAGTATGACCAGCATTGTGACCGCCTTGATAGCGAACCACGTATTTTGCGTCTTCAGTCAAAAGATCAACGATCTTTCCCTTACCTTCGTCACCCCATTGGGTGCCGAGAACTACTACGTTATTACCCATCTTTTTCGATATGCAGCTAGTTAAAAATGGATTCTAGCACCTTCAAAAAACGGTTGCAGTTATTTTTTAACCATAATGTCGTTTTCTTACCATGGGCTTGTCACGTCAAGCTGACAGCCCCTTGATTAACTCAAGAGGTAATAGGCCAATACCGCACCGATCACCACCAAGCAGCCTCCGATACGTCGCAACTGATTATCCGGCTGTTGGCTCAGTTCAGTCACCATTTGTCGCCATTGTTTAGGAAATAACATGGGCCCCAACCCTTCGACCACCAATACCAGCGCAAGCGCTCCCCATAATGTCGTCATGATTCATCCTCCTACATTGAATCTTGCTGTGCGCGATAAGCCGAAGAAAATAAAAAAAAGACAAGGCGCAGTGCCTTGTCTTTTCTCGCGGTTATTGCGGTTTATTTATTGATCACGTCAGGCTGCTTCATGTATTTGAAGAAGTCACTTTTCGGATCAACCACCAGCATATCGCTCTTGCTGTTGAAGCTCTTACGATAGGCTTGTAGCGAGCGAACAAAGCTATAAAACTCAGGCTCTTTCTTGAACGCGTTAGCAAATAGCTTCGCCACTTCCGCGTCAGCTTCACCACGGGTGATCCGCGCTTGACGCTCTGCTTTAGACAGAATGGTCGCCACTTCTAGCTCAGCTTGCGCGCGAATAATTTCCGCTTGCTCACGCCCTTGTGCACGATGACGACGGGCAACCGCCTCACGCTCGGCACGCATACGTGCATAAATAGACTCACTGATTTCACTCGGCAGGTTGATACGCTTGATACGCAAGTCAATCAACTCAATACCCAAATCACGTGAACCTTCGCTCGCCGCACGATCAAGGACACTTTTCATGACCTCATCACGCTTTTCAGACACGATTTCTTTAATGGTTTTGCTACCGATTTCGGCACGCAAGCCATCCGCGACACGACGCTGCAACAACGACTCGGCAGTCAGTTTGTTACCCCCACCAGTGGACAGGTAATACTGGCCAAAGTCTTTGATACGCCACTTCACGTAAGAGTCAATAATGACGTCTTTTTTCTCGGCGGTAACAAAACGGTCAGCACGGTCATCCATGGTTTGGATACGCGCATCGAGTGTATTGACGCGATCAAACAATGGCAGTTTGAAATGCAAACCCGGCTGATAGATTTTCGCCACGTCGTTATCCGCTTTAAGCACGCGCCCAAAACGGACCACAATGCTACGTTCGCCTTCACTCACCACGAAGATCGACATCAAAAAGACAACAACGGCTAGGACGACAACAGGGATCATCATCTTACGCATGCTTAGTATCTCCCTTCTCGTGATGAACCAGAACGCGGCGCCGACTCTTGCTGAGTTGGCTGTGCGCTTTGTTCAAGCTCAATACCATATTGGCTGCTCGACGTCTCTTTACGCTGGTTCGGTCCAACGGCTGCGCCTCCCATTAGCTTATCGAGTGGGAGATATAACAGATTGCTGTTGCCGCTTTGCGAATCCACCATCACCTTACTGGTGTTGCTGTAGACTTCTTCCATGGTCTGAATATACAGACGATTACGCGTCACACGTGGGGCTTCACGATACTCAGGCAAGAGTTTCTCAAATTGAGACACTTCACCTTGAGCTTCGTTAACCGTACGCTCTTTGTAACCCAATGCGGCTTTTTTCAAGGTTTCCGCACGACCGGTTGCTTTTGGCAATACGTCATTACGATAGGCTTCAGCTTCACGGATAAAGCGCGCTTCATCCTCTCGTGCTGCAATCGCATCATCAAATGCGTCTTTCACTTGCTCCGGTGGGCGCGCATATTGGAAGTTCACATCTACCACCAACAGTCCCATGTCGTACTTGTCGATGATTTTGTTGAGTTCTACTTGGGTACGCTCACGCACTTCTTGACGACCACGGGTGATGATATCGTCCATCAAGGAGTCACCGACCACCGCACGAAGCGCTGAATCTGTCGCTTGACGCAAGCTATCGTCAGCATTGGTGACGCTGTAAAGATATTGCTGTGGATCCATCACGCGGTATTGCACGTCCATTTCAACGTTCACCACGTTCTCGTCTTTGGTCAGCATAAGGCCCGAGCTGTTCAGAGAACGGATAGATTCAACGTTGACGGTGCTGACTGTATCCACAAAGGTAGGTTTCCAGTTCAAACCAGGCTGCACGATCCGGTCATATTGTCCAAAACGCAGCACCACACCCCGCTCGGCTTCGCCGATGGTGTAGAACCCAGAGATCCCCCAAACAATTGCGCCAATCAGTGCTAGTACACCCAGACCGGCGACGCCACCTCCAAAGGATGGACCTTTGCCTTTACGGCCTCCACCGCCTAAGCCACCGAGTTTGCGGCTTAGCTTATTAAATAGTTCATCAAGATCCGGTGGGCCTTGATTCCGGCCACCACGATTGCCCCAGGGGTCTTTATCGGGACCGCCATTGTTTCCTGGCTCATTCCACGCCATTCGCGCTCTCCATCAAATTGATCTGACGATAGTTTTTTACTTTAGCAGCCTAGTCGCTGACGATAAAGTCGCCAAGGTGACTGCCTTCTCTTTTTTCCAGCCGATACCAATCTGTTTGTGGCAAACGCACATCAACGAGTAAGTGACCATCGTCTTGGTACTCCTCGTGCACAATGCAGCGCATCTGACAAAACTTACTGTGCATTCGGCCCGCCATGCTTGGTGGCAACCGCAGGCGATGTTTCACCATGGTGCCAGCCAAACGCTCGGTGAGGGCTTCAAATATCAGCGAAATTCCTTGTCCGGATAGCGCCGAGACCCATACCGCTTGTGGGATCCCCTCGTCGTCTCGTTCAATACGAGGTTCAGCGCGTTCTAGACTATCGATTTTGTTCATGACAATCAGACGAGGCACATCAGCGGCGTCAATTTCTTCTAGCACGCTGTTGACCGCTTCCATATTGTCACGGTACCTGTCATCACTGGCATCGACCACGTGCAGCAGCAAGTCCGCTTCTTGGGTTTCTTGCAAGGTTGCTTTAAATGCAGCCACCAAATCGTGCGGCAGGTGGCGAATAAAGCCCACCGTGTCGGCAAGAATTGAGGGGCCAACATCCTCCACTTCAATCCGACGTAAGGTCGGATCGAGGGTGGCAAACAACTGATCCGCGGCATACACACCCGCTTCAGTGATGCGGTTAAATAACGTTGATTTCCCAGCGTTGGTATAGCCTACGAGTGAGATAGTGGGCACTTCCGCGCGCGCCCGCGCACGACGTCCCTGCTCTCGCTGCTTGGCGACTTTTTCCAACCGACGAAGAATCGCTTTTACCCGATCTCGCAATAATCGACGGTCAGTTTCCAACTGGGTTTCACCCGGCCCGCGCAAGCCAATCCCACCTTTTTGCCGCTCAAGGTGAGTCCAGCCTCGCACCAAACGCGTTGACAGGTGGCGTAGCTGGGCCAGCTCTACCTGCAACTTACCCTCATGGGTGCGTGCACGTTGGGCAAAGATGTCGAGGATCAAGCCGGTTCGATCTAACACTCGACATTTAAATAATTGTTCCAAGTTACGCTCTTGCGCCGGTGATAATGCGTGATTGAAGATCACGACATCCGCACCGACTTGGCGTACGGTGTCGGCGACTTCTTGCGCCTTACCCTCACCGACAAAATACTTAGGATGTGGTGACTGACGGCTGCCGACAACAACTTGCAAGGCATCGACACCCGAGGACGATACCAGCATTTGAAATTCGCTGAGATCGTCCCACTCGCCATCATGGGTAAAATTGATATGAACGAGTACAGCCTGTTCACCGGCCTCGTAACGGTCAAACAAGCAAACAGCTCCTTAGCAAATGAATGCTCACTCCTCAGGTTTATCCTGCTGACGATCACCGTGTGAACGCTCGGCAGAACCCTGGTTATTGTTATGGTGGCTGACTGGACGTGCAGGCACGACGGTTGAGATCGCGTGCTTATACACCATCTGGTTAACCGTGTTTTTCAGCAGAATCACGAATTGATCAAACGATTCAATCTGGCCTTGCAACTTAATGCCATTCACCAAGTAAATGGAAACGGGAATACGCTCACGACGTAGCGCATTTAAGAATGGGTCTTGTAATGATTGCCCCTTAGCCATTATTTCTTTTCCTTATTTGTTTGTAATTGTAGTCAATCTAAGCGGTTAAGCAGCGTCCTTGTCAGGGACAGTATACATTAAGTCTCTGTCTCTGCCGCCAACGCTTTTGTCACCGTTTGTAAAGATAGTGACGGCGAGTCACTATCAAGCCAAGTCACATTTTCCCAGCCGCGAAGCCAAGTAATCTGACGTTTGGCCAACTGGCGCGTCGCGCAAATCCCACGATAAACGGCTTCTTCATGGGTGCAGCGTCCGGCCAAATAATCCCACATCTGGCGATACCCCACGCAACGAATCGACGGTAAATCCGGATGCAGATCACCTCTTTCATACAGCGTGCGTACCTCCTGTTCAAACCCCGCCTCGACCATCTTGGCAAAGCGAAGTTCGATGCGGCGATGCAACTCCCCTCGATCCTGAGGAGTGATTGCGAACTGGTGAACCTGATACGGCAAAGGATCACCTTTTTTCTCCGTTAGCGCCGTTAATGTGTGTCCGGAAACCCGGAATACTTCTAACGCACGCATGATGCGCTGCGGATCATTAGGATGGATCCGCGCGCCCGCAACAGGATCAATATGGCATAACTGCTGATGCAATGCCTCCCAACCGTGCTGCTGCGCCTCTTTTTCTATCGCGTCGCGCACCTCAGGATCTGCACTGGGTAGCGGTGATAACCCCTCGAGCAACGCTTTAAAGTACAACATTGTGCCCCCCACTAGCAGCGGGATTTTGCCTTGGGCAACAATCTCCGCCATCGCGGTGAGCGCATCGTCACGAAAGTCGGCCGCCGAATAGGCTTGCGACGGATCGCGAATATCAATTAGGCGATGCGGGGCCTGAGCCAATTCATCAGCCGTTGGTTTGGCAGTACCAATGTCCATGCCGCGGTAAATCAATGCCGAATCCACACTAATAATTTCCACCGGCAATGTTTTACGTAACGCTATAGCCAGATCCGTTTTTCCTGAGGCAGTCGGCCCCATCAGAAAAATGGCCTTGGGCAACGGATTAGTCATGCTTTAATGCTTCTATCGCTGTGGTCAAGTCAAGACGTTTAAACACGCGCTGATAGCCATGCTGTAACGCCTCGCCCTGCCAATATTGTTCAATTTCCGAAACGGTCTGTACCGCTTGCGCAAGGCTGACGTGATCCGATGCTACTGTCAACTGCTTTGCCAGCCAACTCCACATGCTTGAGCTGTGATCTTCATGGGGTTGATCTGGGGTTAATGACAATAAAAATGCCAACAAGTCAGGAATAAAAGCTTGAAGGTTGGACTGGCGCAGTGGCTGACATACTGTCATGACCATCAACTGTTGTCCTTTTACCTTTATATGGATCCCAAAGCGCCCTAATAAGGTTTGATAGTGCTCAACCGCCTCACATTCTTGAGGCGACGCCGACATCCGTTGCGGGATCAATAGCGGCTGTGCCACTAACCCTTCATCAAGGGCGGGTCGCAACGCGCCCTGCTGACGCCATGTCTGCAAGGCTTGATAATCCGCCAACCACAATGCATCGCCGCGCGCGATCAGTACATAGTGACCGTGAGTCACGGCAAGCACTTTGCCTAACCCACTTTCTGTACGGGCGGGTCGATCGCTGACATCGGCGACCGCCGCCTCCACCGTTGACACAGCCTCAGACACGGCTGGGGCTGATGTTTCCGAGAGTGTGGTCTGCGTGTGCGGCTTTTGTTCTGACGCGTAAGGCGTCATCAGTGCCTGATACGCTTGTGTCGCCTTTTTAGATGGTGGCGCGGGTTGCGAGGAAAACGCGCGACTCCCCGACCATTCCCCTGATTGCCCACCCTCGCGGACCGGCTCCGTGCGCTGGCCGGGATAATCCGGAAAACGGTTCACCGCGGTTTGGTAGTCACTAGCCACCGCAGATGGCCGTGTCTGATAGCTAGCCTGTTCGCGGATCTCACCGGTTTCATTGTCCACCCCCTCTAAGACGGGAGAACTGGCCTGCTGTAATGCATCAAAAATAGCTTGGAAAATAAAGTCATGCACCAAGCGGGCTTGATGGAATCGCACTTCATGCTTCGCGGGGTGTACATTCACATCCACTTGGTGCGGATCCACATCAATGTAAAGAACAAACGCCGCATATTGGTCAGGGGCAAGGCTTTGCTCATAGCCTTGACGAATCGCATGGTTAATCAGCTTGTCTTTCATCATCCGCTGATTGACAAAGCAGTGCTGCATATCATTTTGCTGACGCGCACCTTCTGGCGTACAAATCCATCCCCGAAGCGTCATATCATGATGGGTCAGCTCCACACGCAATGCATGGTCAACAAACTTTTGCCCACATACCGCTTTGAGACGACGCACCGGATCGCCCTGTTCAGGCACACGCCGATACTGACGCACAGGCGTACCGTTGTGACGCAAGTTAATGGTGATATCGAAACGGCTCAGTGCGATACGGCGCAACAGCTCATCAATATGGCCAAATTCGGTTTTCTCGGTACGTAGAAACTTACGTCGTGCGGGTGTATTGAAAAACAAGTCAACCACTTCCACCGTACACCCCACAGGATGCGCCGCAGGCTTCACACTCACGGCCATATCACGGCCTTCCGCATACGCTGACCACGCTTCTTGCTGTTCAGCAGGACGCGAGGTGATGGTCAGGCGAGAAACGGAGCTGATACTCGCCAGCGCCTCGCCGCGAAAGCCTAAACTCATGATCGCTTCGAGATCATCCAAGGTGTGGATTTTTGAGGTGGCATGTCGGCTTAACGCCAACTGCAAATCTGCTTTACTAATTCCGCTACCGTTATCACGCACACGGATCAGCTTACTGCCGCCTTTTTCAATATCGATATCGATACGGGTCGCGCCCGCATCAATACTGTTCTCGACCAACTCTTTGACCACAGACGCTGGTCTTTCGACCACTTCACCCGCGGCGATTTGGTTGGCCAAGCGAGCCGGTAAAATCTGAATGGCCATATCAACTTCCCGGAATGATTAACGTCTGCCCCACCGCCAAGGTGTCAGAGCGCAGCGAGTTGGCTTGCCGCAAGCTTTCAATGGTCACGCCATAATTCGCGGCGATTTTTCCTAAGTACTCGCCACGTTTGACTTTGTGCTTGCGATCCGGCGTCGTGGCGCCGGGAATCGACAGTTTTTGCCCAACCCAAAGCGTGTCCGATTTCAGACTATTGGCTCGGCGAATAGTACTGACCGACACCTGATAGTGCTCGGCAATCTTGCCCAGAAACTCGCCGCGGCTCACGGTATGGGTAACCGTACGCGTCGAAGAGGCACCGTTATCCGCCTTACCGGCGAGTTTAGCGACATCGACATTAGGGATAGACAGCACTTGCCCGACCCGCAACGTGTTAGAGCTTAGCCCATTGGCGGATTTAATCGCCGCGACCGAGCTTTGGTATTTATTGGCGATCAAAGACAACGACTGCCCCGCCGTGACAGTATGTTTTACCCCATTTTTACGGGCAGCGAATAAGGTGCCATCGGGCGGGAAATGTTCAAAATAATTACGGATCCCGTGATAGACCGCATCGGCAAGCCGGCGCTGGTGATCCCGTTGGAACAGGAGCCGTTCTTCTTGTGGGTTAGAAATAAACCCTGTTTCAATTAGCAACGAGGGAATATCAGGCGATTTGAGGACAGCCAAACTGGCGTGCTCAGGGCTCGATTTATGCAGCTTGGTGACTTTACCCAATTCTTTAAGCACCCGGGTCGCCACGTTATAGCCTTCTTTTTGCGAGTTGCTGAACTGCAAATCCAGCACCGCGCGACTCAGGTATTCATCTTCGTTGTTTTGCGCTAATAAGGACCCACCACCCAATAGATTGGATTGCTCTTCGTGCCTTTCAATCCAGCGACCAATTTCACTGTTCGCGCGGCGACGAGATAGCACCCATACCGACGCCCCTCGTGGTTGAGGCTTGTGGAAACCATCGGCATGAATTGAAACCAATAAGTGGGCTTTGTGCTGGCGGGCAATCTCTGAGCGTCGATTCAAATCGACAAAGTAATCACCGGTGCGCGTAAGTACCGCTCGCATCCCAGGTACCGCATTAATGCGGGCAGCGGTTTGCTTGGCGATCGCCAGCGTGACGTATTTTTCAAATTTTCGTGTCGGGCCAACCGCGCCCGGGTCGTTGCCTCCATGACCGGCATCGATCGCCACGACGATATCATCGGTGCCAAACGGCAACGCGGCCACCGTTTCTCGACGCTTCTTTTCCGCGGCACTCAAGTCGGGTTTATTCTTATCGACTTTATCAGGATGAGGCAAATCCACCACCAAGCGGTGGCCATACTCGCCACCCGGGGCCAAAGCGAAGATGTGCGGCTTGGCCGCATCTTTTAACTCAAATACCAATCGATAGGTGGACTTGGCAGGCGGGCTACTTTTGCGAATTTTAGTCAGTATATCGCTGCCCTTGACCGGCTTTGGGAGCGAGGTCGCCAGTGAGCTCTGCTTTAAATCAATGACCAAACGGTCAGGTCGAGTCAGTGAAAAGTAACTAAAGTCTGGCGTATCCGCTAAATCGACCACGACCCGTGTTTCATTAGGCGCAGGCCAAACGCGAATATTTTCAATCTGATTGGCCCAGCCTGTTACGCTGAACAGACCCGCGATCATCAAGGTGCATAGCCGCTGCCACATCATGCTAGTCATCCCATTCTAAGCGATTGATAACCGACACACCGACTTCGGTGTTCGCGGTCAGCGCCACCGTGCGTTGCTCGCCGTCATACTGCAAAGTGATATCAAGATCAGCATGAGGTAACCAGCCCTTCCCTTTTTCCGGCCATTCAATCAGGCACAGTGCCTGTTCATTGAAATAATCCCGAATCCCCATAAATTCCAACTCTTCTGGGTCAGCCAAGCGGTACAGGTCAAAGTGATAGACCTGCCAAGGCGGGAGCTGGTAAGGCTCGACCAAGGTATACGTCGGACTTTTGACGTTACCCGTATGACCCATTGCTTGAACAAATCCGCGACAAAACGTCGTTTTTCCTGCGCCCAGATCGCCATGTAAATAACAGGTTGTGCTTTGCGTACAAGCACGGGCCAACGCTGCCCCAAGGGCAACAGTACTGTCGGCGTCTGCCAACTGGGTATGAAAAGTTTGGGTCATGCTACTACTGCGTCTCGTCTGTTGGCTTTATTAATCGATCAATCGCTGTAACTCGGGTAATAAATCACTGGCAAGCAAACCACGTTCGCCGGCAAGTGCCGCTTGGTCACCGGCTTTACCATGAAGATAGCAGCCCATGGCCGCTGCATGAAATAAATCAACGCCTTGAGCGATAAAGCTACCAATAACGCCAGATAACACATCGCCCATGCCGCCAGATGCCATGCCCGGATTCCCCACATTGGCTACAGCATAATCTGTGCCATCATATACGATCGTGCCTGCGCCTTTAAGTACTACTACCCCGCCGTAGCGTGTCTGGATAGCTTTGACGGCGGCGAAGCGATCGAGTTCCACATCCGCCACTTCACAGCCCAATAAACGCGCAGCTTCTCCCGGATGGGGGGTTAATACCCAGTCGTCTCGCTGTTGCGGATGGCGGGCGAGTTTATTGAGTCCATCGGCATCAATCACTTTAGTACCACGCGCACTAACCGCGATTTTCCACAGCGCGTCAGACCACGCACTGCTGCCAAGCCCCGGGCCAATCACCAAGTTTGTCGCCCATTCCAGTGCCTCACTCAGTGACTGCCCAGGTGCCCAACCTAGGGTCATTAATTCGGGTTGACGCGTTACCAACATCAGAGTGTGATCCGCTTGGGTCACGACTTTGACTAACCCCGCGCCCGTCCGCAATGCCGCCTGTGCTGACAACGTCACCGCACCGGCCATACCATGATCGCCGCCCAAACAAAGCACTCGACCGAACTGGCCTTTGTGCGCAGTGCGATCACGTTTGGGAAGATACCGTTGGCAAAGATCATCACTCATCAGCCAGCCGGCAGCCTGTGTCTGGCGACCAAAGGCAGTGGCGACATTCAACCCAGCAAAAACAAGCTCGCCACGGTGTGACATCGCTTTACCGGTCACTAACCCTTGTTTGAGCGCGATCAGCGTCACCGTAATGGTCGCATTGATTGCACATCCTTTGACACAGCCACTGTCTGCACACAACCCCGAGGGAATATCGACGGCAATCACAGGCACTTGGCTTTGATTGATGCGCGAGATCGCTTCGGCATAATCCCCCGTCACCGCACGAGAGAGGCCTGTGCCGAGGATCGCATCCACAATCACATCAAATTGTTGCATGGTCGGTGCGCTGGAGACATTGGTGCCCCCGCAATCCCGCCACTCCTGAAACGCAGTGGCCGCATCCCCGGTCAGCCGCTCTGGATCGCCTAACGCCCACACAGTAACGTTCAATCCCGACGATTTAGCCAGCCGAGCAATCACATAACCATCGCCCGCATTATTGCCCACCCCACACACAATCAATATCCGTGCGGCATTCGGATAACGCTGCGCTAACGTGTCAAAAACGGCTTGTCCGGCGCGGAGCATTAACTGGTACATCGGGATCTCAAGGGCCTTCGCCACGGCAATCTCACCTTCACGGACTTGCTCTGCACGATAAAAACTCTGTGGTAAACTTGCTGCCATCGAATGCCTCCATTCATTGTGCTTGCACCACTTCACGGCCCAGGATTTCTCGTTATGTCGCACCCCACGCCCGATGCTTCAATTGATTTCAACCAATTAGCCCAACGTATCAAGCAATGGGGACAAGCGCTAGGCTTCCAGCATGTGGGGATCACGGATGTTGATCTTACGCAACATGAAGCGCAACTGCAGCGTTGGTTAGATCTGGGATATCACGGTGAGATGGATTGGATGGCGCGTCACGGCATGATGCGCGCGCGTCCACAAGAGTTGGTGCCCGGCACCGTACGCGTGATCAGTGTAAGGATGAACTACTTGCCGCCTAACGCGGGCTTTGCCACCACATTGGCCAATCCAACGCTAGGGTATGTGAGTCGCTATTCGTTGGGGCGGGATTATCACAAACTGATCCGAAACCGCCTCAAAAAGTTGGGCCAGCAGATTGAGGCTGAAGTAGGCCCATACGGATATCGTCCTTTTGTCGACTCTGCCCCTGTTTTAGAACGCCCGCTCGCGGAAAAAGCCGGCCTAGGCTGGACAGGCAAGCACTCGCTGATCCTCAACAAAGAGACAGGATCTTGGTTCTTTCTCGGCGAGTTATTGGTCGATCTTCCTTTGCCGGTCGATACTCCGGTCGAAAACCAGTGCGGTAAATGTGTAGCCTGTATGACCAGCTGCCCAACCCAAGCGATCGTCGCCGAAGGCGTGGTCGATGCACGTCGCTGCATCTCTTATCTCACGATTGAGTACGATGGTGTGATCCCACTCGAGTTTCGTCATGCCATCGGTAACCGTATTTATGGCTGCGATGACTGCCAACTGGTGTGTCCATTTAACCGCGATGCAGAATTAACCCTAGAGGCCGATTTTTATTGCCGCCCAAGCCTTGAGCAGCAGCCACTCACGACCCTTTTTAACTGGGATGAAGACACGTTTTTATCTCTGACCCAAGGATCAGCGATTCGACGAATTGGCATACGTAAATGGCGGCGTAACCTCGCGATCGCGATGGGGAATGCCCCCTATGATGAAGATATCGTCAACAGCCTGTCTGCACGACTCGGTGAAGATGACTTAGTCGATGAACATATTCAGTGGGCACTTGGCGAACAAGAGAAAAAGCGACTACAAATAGATGTGCAGCTTTTACCCACTGGCACCAAACGGCTAGTGCGCATTATCGAAAAAGGCCTGCCTAGAGACGCCTAACCGGCGGCTTATCACGGAAAGATGACGCTATTCACACAATGTGGAAAAGTCCATAAGTAAGCGCCGTTTTGGTGCACTTCTTGATAGTTAAACACATTGGTGGTGCATTAAGCGAGCAAGATCACGGAAGTGAATAAGACTGTGGAAAAGCGTTAAGCAAACTGGAAGAAAAAGGTAAAAAACCACTTAAAATCAAGGTTTTGCGCTTTAAATGTGTCGATTAGCACCGTACTACAAACACAAGGCACTTGATCAATATCTCACCACCCTCTCTCGCCGGCAAGAATTCATCAACCAGTTTATCCACAAGCATAGTTCTGTGGATAACTCTGTGCAATAACTGACGAAACCGCGCTATCACGCCGCCTTGGGAAAGGTTTGACGAAATAGTTAGCGAAAAATCAGGAATGATGCTTCACAGCATTAAAGAGAACGTTATAAAAAACGTTGCACTGGTGTTTAACCAAGTGATTGGAGCGACACACGAGGTTCGAACTCGTGACCTCAACCTTGGCAAGGTTGCGCTCTACCAGCTGAGCTAGTGTCGCTTATACCGAGTTGTAATTTGGAGCGACATACGAGGTTCGAACTCGTGACCTCAACCTTGGCAAGGTTGCGCTCTACCAGCTGAGCTAATGTCGCATTGCCGATGCGTTACATCGAATTTTAAATTGGAGCGACACACGAGGTTCGAACTCGTGACCTCAACCTTGGCAAGGTTGCGCTCTACCAGCTGAGCTAGTGTCGCTTAGATCGACCTGATCCACACCAGATCGAACATTAATTTGGAGCGACATACGAGGTTCGAACTCGTGACCTCAACCTTGGCAAGGTTGCGCTCTACCAGCTGAGCTAATGTCGCTTTCAACAGACGTTTCACGTCGTTAGGGCTGCGAATTATACGAAGAAAAAACCGGGTTGCAAGTGCTGACGAGCAAAATTTTGGTTTTTTCTTTTGATCGCTCAAAAGAACACCAGATCGATGAAAATAAAATCAGATCGTCAGGATCCTTTCACGATAGAACTGCAATTCTGCAATTGATTCACGGATATCGTCAAGCGCTAAGTGCGTTCCCTGCTTCGAAAAGTCATTCAATATCTCAGGCTTCCAGCGTCGGACTAATTCCTTCAAAGTACTGACATCCACGGTGCGATAGTGGAAATAGCGCTCTAGTGCTGGCATGTGACGATACAGAAAGCGTCGATCTTGCCCCACGCTGTTACCACAAATCGGTGAAGCGCCTTCTGGTACCCACTGCGATAAAAAGGCGAGGGTTTGATCGATGGCATCTTGCTCACTAATGGTGCTCTGCTCGACGCGCGCCACCAATCCCGATTGAGTATGGGTGCGGGTACACCAGTCATCCATTTTGTCCAGTTCGCTTTGTGGCTGAGAAATCGCTAATACCGGCCCTTCTGCCAACACATTGAGCTGTGCATCGGTGACAATTGTCGCGATCTCAATGATCTTATGGGTGTCGGGATCTAATCCAGTCATTTCCAGATCAATCCAGATTAAATTGTTTTCACTGAACGCCATTGAACTTGCCTTTTTTATGCGTAAACCATGTATCATACTGTGCTTGATATGAAAGCCAACTTAACCGATAAGAGTCATCGTGGCAAAAAAGAAAAAGCTTACCAAAGGCCAACTACGGCGCGTGCGATCCAACCAACAACGTCGGATCAAACAGCAAGATAATGATGTGCAATGGGATGACGCGCTGCTAGAAAATGCACGCGAGGGACGTGTGATCACGCGATTTGGCCAACACGCTGATATCGAGGATCCGCAAACTGGGATCATCCATCGCTGCAATCTGCGTCGTACCGTGCAAAGCTTAGTAACTGGCGACCGTGTGGTTTGGCGTCCGGGAAAAGAAATCCTGCATGGCATAGCCGGCGTTGTCGAGGCCGTGCATGAACGCCAATCGGTCCTGACCCGTCCCGACTACTATGATGGCGTAAAACCCGTTGCCGCCAATATCGATCAAGTGATTATCGTGGCCGCGATTTTGCCCGAGTTATCACTGAACATTATTGATCGTTATTTGATCGCCTGCGAAGTCTTGAATGTTCGTCCCCTGATCGTCATCAACAAGGTCGATTTGCTAGATAGCGAGGGGCGTGAAATGGTGGACGAATTACTCGACATCTATCGCGATATTGGCTATTCCATCGTCTTGGTAAGCGCCGATACAGGCGAAGGGATGGAGGCGCTAGAACGCCATCTCGATCAACATGTGAGTGTCTTTGTCGGCCAATCCGGTGTGGGAAAATCAAGCTTGGTTAATACGCTTTTGCCGGATGTGGATGCGCAAATTGGTGACGTCTCTGAAAACTCAGGGTTGGGCCAACATACCACCACCGCCGCGCGTTTGTATCATTTTGACCAAGGGGGCGATCTTATTGACTCCCCTGGCGTGCGAGAATTTGGTTTATGGCATTTAGAGCCGGAACAAATCGCACAAGGCTTTGTCGAATTTCGCGACTATCTGGGTGGCTGTAAATTCCGTGATTGTAAGCACGGCGATGATCCAGGTTGCTTGTTGAGACAAGCCGTGGAAGATGGCCATATTAGTATCGAGCGGTTTGATAGCTATCACCGCATTATCGAGAGCATGAAAGAAGCCAAAGATAACCGTCAGTTTTCACGTAACAAGCAAAACTGATCTAACAACGCGCCTCTGTCACTTCGTCACCGGATTGGCTACACTGCGCGGCTTAGCCGCTGCAAGGCGCGTATAACTCTTTAACCATTCAGGACATAACCGTGCGAGACGATCTTAAAGTCGGCCTGCAATATATAGCGCCGAAACATGCCCTTACCCGAATGATGGGGAAACTAGCCAGCCTCAAAGGTGGATGGTTGACCACTGCTGTGATCAAATGGTTTATCAAGCAATATCAGGTCGATATGAGTGAGGCCAAAGTCAGTGACCCTGGCTACTACCGCACCTTTAACGACTTTTTCGTGCGAGAACTCAAGCCCGCATTACGCCCCATTGATGGCGATACAGAGACATTGGTCTACCCCGCCGATGCGTGCGTCAGTCAAGCAGGATTGATTGAGCAAGGACGTATTATCCAAGCCAAGGGCCACTCGTTTGACGTGACTGAACTCGTCGGTGGCGATCAAGCCCTTGCCGACCAGTTTAAAGAGGGTCACTTTGCCACCCTTTACTTGTCACCGCGTGACTATCACCGTGTACACATGCCATGTGATGCCGTGTTGCGTGAAATGGTCTACATCCCCGGCGATTTGTTTTCCGTCAATCCACTGACGGCAGAGAACGTGCCGAACTTGTTTGCCCGTAACGAGCGTGTAGTGTGCGTATTTGAGACTGAATTTGGGCCTATGGTGCAAGTTTTGGTGGGTGCTACCATTGTGGGCAGTATTGCCACTACATGGGCAGGAACCGTCACTCCGCCAACCGGTGGCAGCATTCGCCGTTGGGAATACCCGACAGAAGGCGAACAAGCTATCCGCTTTGCTCAGGGTGATGAAATGGGTCTATTTAAACTCGGCTCAACCGTGATTAACCTGTTCCCAGCAGGAGCAATCCGTTTTCATGATGACGTCGCTCCCGGCTCCCCAACACAAATGGGACAGCCTTACGCGCACCGTCAGGCATAACAGCTGAAAATTGTGAGATAAGGGGCATTTATGCCCCTTTTTTGTCGCCAAATTCGGAGACCTTTCCCGTTAATTCCCTCTTAAATCCGTATCATTGATCCCATCAATACACCTGTGATGCATCGGCGTGCTGGCGCATGGTCAGCCCGCACTCACAACATCAACCCTTATGAGGCGTATTTGTGGTCAATGCTCGTTTTACTAAGTTACTTGTCTCGCTCGGGCTGCCATTGTTGCTGCTCCTACTTCCAACCGACTGGTTACCTATCGCCAACCTCACTTTGATTCAACACCGTTTATTGGCGATCTTCCTGATGGCGGCCTTGCTGTGGGTTCTTGAACCTGTGCCAGTATTTTCAACCTCTTTGCTGATCATTACCCTGCAATTGGTGATGATCTCCGATAAAGGCTTACACTGGTTTCGCGGCGAAACGGCGCATCATCCGCGGGGCGAATTGATCCCTTATACCGATATTCTCAGCGCCTTTTCTTCCCCCATCATTATTCTATTTATGGGGGGCTTCTCGCTGGCTATTGCTGCCTCCAAATATGAGTTAGATATCAACCTTGCCCGCGTATTACTCAAACCCTTTGGCAAGCACCCCAAATTTATCATGCTGGGTTTGATGCTTATCACCGCCGTGTTCTCAATGTTCATGTCCAATACCGCCACCACGGTGATGATGCTGGCACTACTGGCACCGATTTTGAGTGTACTCCCGAAAGGCGATCCTGCGATTAAAGCCTTGGTTTTGTGTATTCCGGTTGCCGCCAATACCGGTGGAATCGCAACGCCAATCGGGACGCCGCCCAACGCCATTGCCCTGCAATATCTCACCGGCGAATACAGCATCTCATTTCTGGGGTGGATGCAAATGGGCCTACCCTTTGTGGTGATCCAATTGGCGTTTGCATGGTGGTTACTACAGCGCTTATTCCGCAGTCCACAAACCGAAATCACACTGGCACTGGAAGGCAAATTTCTACGGGGCTGGCAAGCGTATACCGTCTATGCCACCTTTGCGCTGACCATTGCGCTGTGGCTAACCACCAGCCTACATGGCATGAATACCTATGTGGTCGCGGTGATCCCGCTCGCGTTGTTCACCCTGACAGGGATCATGGGCAAGGCCGAGTTAAAGCTGATTAATTGGGATGTCCTGTGGCTCGTCGCCGGCGGGATTGCAATGGGTATTGCGCTAGACGAAACCGGCCTTGCTGCCGCATTAGCGCATGCCGTGGACTACAGCGTATTAACGGCTATGACAGTATTGGTCACCCTTTCCATTATTTGTTGGCTCATGGCAAACTTTATGTCGAATACCGCGACAGCTAACTTATTGATGCCTATTGCGGCGGCCATTGCCACCTCTATGCCATCACTGGTGAATGTGGGTGGCATGCAAGGATTGCTCGTCGTGGTGGCTTTCTCCGCTTCATTAGGGATGATTCTGCCGGTTTCTACCCCGCCCAACTCTTTGGCGTATTCCACCGGCTTCATCGACAGCCGTGATTTAGTCAAAGTCGGTACGATTCTTGGGATCAGTGGCTTAGGCTTAGTCTATGCAGCCGTCCTCGCGCTAACATAAGCGTAACACCTCAATATCAGCAAGGGTTGTTTGCGTTGCCTCCAAAACAAACAACCCTCTGTTTTGTCAGTGTTAAAAATATGATAACTAGAACAATGTGCATGCCAACAGCCTTAGGCGTCGCTTTGCACAGGGAGTTTTTTTATAAATTTATTATCACCCCTGGCTCAAGCTTTCTACAATTAAGCAAATACTCAATAAAAGAGTCGTAAACGTGGTAGTACGAGGGACGTTTCATGAAATTCACCATTAAGACCAAAATATTACTTGCTGTTGCTTTGGTCGTGGCCTTAGTTAGCGTGGTTCAAGCGTGGTTCTCCGTGACCCAGCTGAAAGACGAAACACAACAAAATGTCACCGCTCAAATGCGCGATACCGCCTTATCCACCAGTAACTTTATTGATGAGTGGCTAGATATTCGCAGTAAAATGCTCCTGGCCAATGTGCCGCTCATTGCCAGTCAATCTAATGTGGATCGCGAACTGCTCTTAACCAAACGACAAGGTAATTTCCTGACCGTTTACGCAGGTTTTTCCGACGGCTCCGTCGCGTTCGGGGATAAAACCGAAACCTGGCCGGCTAACTATGACCCTCGGACTCGCCCTTGGTACAAGAAAGCAAGCGCAGCGGATGGCTTAATCATCACCCCACCCTATATTGACGCCAATGGCGCAGGGATGGTTATCAGCTTTGCCAAAGCCTTTAACGACCGTTTCCAAGGTGTGATAGCGGCCGATCTATCGGTCAATGCCATTGTTGAAGAAGTGCTCAACGTCAAAATGCCGAATAACGGTTTCGCGTTTCTCGTAGACAGCAACAATAACGTTGTAGCCTACCGTGACACTACGCTCAGTAATAAACCGCTCACCCAAGTTGATGATGAACTCACGCCTGCGTTTATTCAACAGGCGCGCAATAGCAATGCGTTACAGAGTATAGTTTTTGATAGCGATGGTCGCAAAAAACTGGTCGCCATCACTCATGTTGAAGGAGCTAACTGGAGCTTAGGGGTGGTGCAAGACAGGGAGCTCGCCTTTGCATCCGTGTCTGAACAAATTATTTCGACCCTCATCACGTCTGTGATTCTGTTTGTCATCATTGCCCTGGTTGCCGGTGCGCTTATCCATCGCATGTTGGCGCCGCTAACCCAATTGACGCACGCGGTCAGCTCACTATCGAAAGGGAGCGGTGACCTCACTCAACGCCTCGATATTGTGCGTCATGATGAGATTGGTGAACTGGCTGGCCACGTCAACGCGTTTCTAGAACAACTGCAATCCATGATTGGTCGTAGCGTCTCGCAAAGTGTGGCGCTTTCAGAGCGTGCTGAGCAATGTCGAGAACTGGCGCACCAATCAAGCGGCTTAGTCGGTCAGCAGCAAGGCGATGTGGATCAAATTGCCACCGCCATTCACGAAATGTCCACTACCGCGAATGAAGTCGCCAGCCATGCCGAGCTGACGGCACGCTCCGCGCAAGATGCAGAAAGTGCCTGCCGTGATGGGCTCACCGTGGTGGAAGATAACCGTGAGGCGATCACCCAGCTAGCTGAACACGTGGATCAAGCCACCAACGTGATTCGCGAATTAGACACCAACTCACAAAGCATCAATCAAATTATCTCCACCATTCAAGATATCGCCGAGCAAACCAACTTGTTGGCCTTGAACGCCGCGATTGAGGCCGCCCGTGCCGGTGAACAAGGGCGTGGCTTTGCGGTCGTCGCCGATGAAGTGCGCGTGCTCAGTCAGCGTACCCATGACTCTACCGAAGAGATCCGCAACATGATTGAAACGCTACAAAGTACAACGCAGCGTGCGGTAGATGGCATGACACAAAGTAACGAAATGGCAACCTCCAGTGTCGAACGGGCTGCGTCAGCCAGTGACAAACTGAACGAGATCACCCGTGCGATTGGGGACATTTCCGAAATGGCAGCACAAATTGCCAGTGCGGCAGAGGAACAGCGGGCCGTCACCGAAGACATCAACCGAAATACCCAAGCCGTGCGCGATTTGTCACTGGAGATCCATCAAAAAGCGACCGACACCGGTGAGCAAGGAGAATATATGGCTAACGCCGCGCAAGAAATGCATGGCGACTTGTCCAAATTCAAAGTCTAGTCCAAACGGCAGCCTATCCACGTAGGCTGCCTCCTCCATCCACTGGCAGTAAGATCACAAATCCCACACCTCTCTACCTCTTTTCACTGCGCACTGACACAAATTGCATAACTGATCGGATTTTACTGCAAACGACACGTTTACAATCAGTCTAATCTCTTAGATGTGGAAATGTGTCTATGCCCAAACCAACCATAAAACTGAAAATCATTGTGGCCATCGCCTTGATCGTCGCCTTGGTCAGTGCGGTTCTTGCCACCATTTCAGTCCGACAATTACAAAACGAAACCACCAGCAGCATCACTAAACAGATGCAAGACGTCGGCGATGCCACTGCACAGTTCATCGATAGCTGGCTAAGTACCCGTGCGGATATGTTGTTGGCCAATGAATCCTTGATTGCCAATCAACCCAATGTTGACCGTGAGTTGCTCGTCACCAAGCGCGCTGGGCACTTTTTGTCTGTCTATGCCGGGTTCAGTGATGGCCGTATTGCATATGGCGACAAAAGCGAGGATTGGCCTGCAGATTACGACCCTCGAACTCGCCCTTGGTATAAGAACGCCAATCAGAGCAGCGAGCTGATTATTACCGAGCCTTATCAAGACTTTGATGGCAGTCTGGTGGTCAGCTTAGCGAAATCCTTTAATGGCCGCTATCAAGGGGTGATTGCCGCTGACGTGACCGTCACCGACATTGTCGATCAGGTTCTAAACCTTAAACTCAGCAATGGCTTTGCGTTTTTAGTCGATGGCAGCAACAGTATTGTGGCTTACCGTGATACCGAACTCAGTCGACAGCCTCTCACCGAGCTCGATGCGGAACTGACGCCAGCGTTTATAGACAGTGCCAGTCGTCAGGGCAAGTTGGTAACCTTTGATTTAAAGGGTGAAGACAAGTTACTCGCAGCCATTGACGTGCCGAATACCGATTGGACCTTGGGGATTGTCGAAGATAAGAGCGACGCCTATGCCTCCGTGTCGGAGCAAATCACCTTTGTGGTGGTCGCCTCCGTGATCCTCTTTATCGTGATCGCGTTTATTGCCGGTGCCTTAATCAAACAGCTCCTGAAGCCATTAAGCGAGTTAACCGGCGCCGTCCATGCCCTTTCCGCGGGTGAAGGCGATCTGACCCAACGCATTAATATTGTCCGTCAGGACGAAATTGGTGAACTGGCCGAATACATGAACGCCTTTCTCGCCCAACTTCAGCAAATGGTCGGTAAAGCGGTCAATCAGAGCATGACGCTGTCTCAAAGCGCAGAAGAGTGTCGCACGCATGCCCTGCAATCAAGCCAATTGGTCGATAAGCAGCAAAATGATGTTGACCAGATTGCCACCGCTATCCATGAGATGTCCGCCACCGCCAATGAAGTGGCCAGTCACGCTGAAGACACCGCTACCTCCGCCCAACAAGCCGAACAGTCGTGTCAAGAAGGGTTAAGTGTGGTAAGCGATAACCGAAATGCGATCACCCAATTGGCCGATCAAGTAGAACGGGCCACCAATGTCATTCGTGAATTGGATGAAAATGCTCAGAGCATCAACCAAATCATTGCGACCATTCAAGGTGTCGCAGAACAGACCAACTTGTTAGCATTGAACGCCGCCATCGAAGCAGCACGCGCGGGTGAGCAAGGGCGTGGATTTGCCGTTGTGGCCGATGAAGTGCGAGTGCTCAGCCAGCGCACCCATGACTCGACCGAAGAAATTCGCAACATGATTGAGACCTTGCAGCACACCACCCAACGTGCGGTGGATGACATGATGCAAAGTAATAATATGGCGACATCGAGTGTTGAGCGGGCAGAAGCGGCCAGCGAGCGACTCAATCAGATCACCACAGCAATCAGTACGATTTCTGAAATGGCGATCCAAATTGCCAGCGCCGCAGAAGAGCAACGTGCGGTGACTGACGATATCAACCGCAACACCCAAGCGGTGAAAGATCTCTCCTATGAGATCCACCAACAAGCAAGTGCAACCGGGGACCAAGGCGAAAGCATGGCGCAAGCAGCACGTGACATGCACCAAGACCTGTCAAAATTTAAAGTCTAGGTGAGTGCCCTTGCCTTTCAAACGCCACCGCGAGGTGGCGTTTTTCTTACGGCGCTACGCGCGTGAGACAGGAAACGCGGTCACCGCATCAATGTGATCACAACCGAGCGCGAGCATCACAAGGCGATCGATCCCTAGCGCGACCCCAGCACAATCCGGCAGCCCCGCTTCCAAGGCGGCGAGTAAGTGTTGATCGATAGGTTGTGGGCGCAAACCTCTTGCCACTCGCATCGCATTGTCCGCCTCAAAGCGGCGGCGCTGCTCATGCGCATCTTGAAGCTCATAGAACCCATTAGCGAGTTCAATGCCTTGAAAATACACCTCAAAGCGGTGTGCAACACGTGGATCCGCCTCACTGATTTTGGCTAACGCGGCTTGAGACGCCGGAAAGTCGTAAACAAAAGCCGGCGCCTGCTGACCAATATTTGGCTCAACCATCACCGAGAAAAGCAGTTGCAACAAGGTGTCTTTGTCGGTTTCATCCTCAGTGATATCGGCAAGCCCTTGGGTAGCAGCAAGGGCTCGCAGCTGGTCAATATCCGCGCGTAATGGACAAAGTCCAGTGCATGATTGAAAAGCTGCTTGGTAGCTCATTCGCGTCGCACCTTGGCACTTGAGTACCGCTTGCAACAGCGCATCCATTTCATCCATCAACTGGTGATGGTCAAAATCCGGTCGATACCACTCGAGCATGGTAAATTCTGGATTGTGATAACGCCCCGCCTCTTCATTACGAAACGCCTTACTGATTTGATAAATGGCGCCGCTACCCGCCGCCAGTAATCGTTTCATATGAAATTCTGGACTGGTCATCAAGTACAAAGGCAGCCCCTTGGCAAAGCCCGGGCCGACCAGCGAGGTGGAAAAACTGTGTAGGTGCACATCCGTCACCGCCGCTTGGCTCAACGCTGGGGTATCGACTTCCCATACCGCACGCTCAGCAAAAAATTGACGAATGCGGGCAATAATGGCCGATCGTTTTTTCAACTGTGTTATTGAGGCCGTTGGCTGCCATGAACAGGCTTGAGTCATGATATCAGTCTCTCATTACGCGAATGGCGTCAGTCTAGCGTCACGCTGGCGAATAACAACCAGCACGCCAAGATGAAGCACGACATAAACGTGGCACTGTACGCATTCTGTTTGTAAGCAAACGCTGTTTTTTCATGGTTCGCCGACACTTAACGACCCACCTCACAGTTTTATGCAATTTAACTCCCATGCCCGCAAAATCGCTGCAATTCCCCAACTGAATCAATTTTTACTCGGTGAGGATTGCCTACCATGTCGGCAGAACAATAAACAAGCCAAGCACTGGCTTTCCCTACACTGGAGGATGAACGTGCAGACCATCACCACAGATATTGCAGTTATTGGCGCCGGCGGCGCTGGACTGCGCACCGCCATTGCGGCCGCTGAGGCGGATCCGTCTCTCAATATTGCCCTGGTGTCCAAGGTCTACCCGATGCGCTCACACACTGTGGCAGCAGAGGGTGGCTCGGCTGCCGTCATCAAGGATGAAGACAGCCTAGACAACCATTTTAATGACACCGTTAGCGGCGGTGACTGGCTGTGCGAGCAGGACGTTGTGGACTACTTCGTCAAGCACTGCCCAGAAGAGATGATCCAATTAGAGCAATGGGGTTGCCCTTGGAGCCGTAAAGACGATGGCAGCATCAATGTTCGCCGTTTTGGCGGCATGAAAGTCGAGCGTACATGGTTTGCCGCCGATAAAACTGGCTTCCATATGCTTCACACCTTGTTCCAAACCTCGATTAAATACCCACAAATTCAGCGGTTAGATGAATACTTCGTGGTTGACTTAATCGTGGATGATGGCCAAATCCAAGGCCTCATTGCCCTGCATATGGCAGAAGGTGAACTGGTCTGCATTAAAGCCAAATCTGTGGTGCTCGCCACCGGCGGTGCTGGCCGGGTGTACAGCTGTAACACCAATGGTGGCATCGTCACCGGTGATGGCATGGCGATGGCTTATCGCCACGGTATTCCATTACGTGATATGGAGTTTGTGCAGTATCACCCCACAGGCTTGCCCGGCACTGGCATCTTGATGACCGAAGGCTGTCGCGGTGAAGGAGGGATTATTGTCAACAAAAATGGTTATCGCTATTTGCAAGATTATGGCCTTGGCCCAGAGACACCCGTGGGCGAGCCCAAAAACAAATATATGGAGTTGGGGCCGCGCGATAAAGTCTCACAAGCCTTTTGGCACGAGCAACAAAAAGGGAACACCATCAAGCATCCATTAGGTGATGTGGTGCACCTTGATTTGCGCCACTTAGGTGAAGACTTCTTACAAGAGCGGTTGCCGTTTATTTGTGAATTAGCCAAAGCGTACGTCAACGTCGATCCGGCCAAAGAGCCAATCCCAATTCGTCCGACCGTCCACTACACCATGGGGGGCATAGAAACCAATGCCCAGACCGAAACCCGGGTAAAAGGACTCTTTGCGGTGGGCGAATGCTCCTCCGTCGGCCTACACGGAGCCAATCGCTTAGGATCGAATTCACTGGCTGAGCTGGCCGTATTTGGTCGACTCGCCGGAGAAGGTGCCGCACAACGTACGCGTGAGTTTACGGGGTGGAATCAAGCGGCGATCGATGCCCAGATCCAAGACGTTAAAGCACGCATTGATAAGCTCTTGAGCCATCAAGGCGAAGAAAACTGGGCAGATATTCGCAAAGAGCTGGGGGACACCATGGAAGCCGGCTGTGGTATTTATCGTCGCGAAGATCTGATGCAAGCCACGATTGATAAAATCGCCGAACTGAAAGCTCGCTATCAACAGATCAGCATCCAAGATCAAGGCAGTGTGTTTAACACCGACTTGTTGTATGCCATCGAAGTAGGTTACGGGCTCGAAGTGGCCGAAGCCATGGCGCATTCTGCCATTCAGCGACGCGAGTCTCGTGGCGCCCATCAACGCCTTGATGATGGCTGCACAACCCGTGATGATGACAACTACCTCAAGCACACCTTGGCATTTTACCAGCCCGAGGGTGGCCCACGGATTGATTACAGTGACGTGAAGATCACCAAGTCTCAACCGAAAGACCGCCTGTATGGTGATGCTGCGGAGCAGGCTCAAGCGGCCAGTGAGGGACAACAAGAGGAGCAAGCACAATGACGCAAGCTACCTATAGAGTTTCTATCCTTCGCTACGATCCTGCAAAAGATGATGCACCTTACGCGCAGGAGTTTGTCGTCCCCGGTGACGATACCTTCTCAGTGCTTGATGCGCTGGGCTATATCAAAGACAACCTCGATAAGTCATTGGCTTATCGCTGGTCATGTCGCATGGCCATTTGCGGCTCGTGCGGCATGATGGTCAATGGCGTGCCTAAACTCGCGTGTAAGGCTTTTTTACGCGATTACCCTAACGGCGTACTGATTGAGCCGCTAGCAAACTTTGCGATCGAAAAAGATTTGATTGTCGACATGACGCCATTTATTGAGCGCTTGGAAGCGATCAAACCTTATATTCTCGGCAACGACCGTCGTCCTGAAGATGGTCCTAACACACAAACCCCTGAGCAGATGGCGCGCTATAAGCAATTTGCCGCCTGCATTAACTGTGGTTTATGTTACGCCGCTTGCCCGCAGTTTGGCCTCAACCCAGACTTCCTCGGCCCAGCCGCACTAACCCTCGCCCATCGCTATAACCTCGATAGCCGAGATGGGGGACAACATGAGCGTATGCCACTGATAAACAGCGATAACGGGGCATGGGGATGTACCTTTGTGGGCTACTGCTCAAAAGTCTGCCCGAAAGGTGTCGATCCGGCGGGCGCGGTCAACCAAGGCAAGGTTGCCTCTACCCAAGATATGGTGATCGCCATGTTTAACCCCAATAAAGAAGGCAAGGAGATAACAGGATGAGTAACCGTAAACCTTATATGCGGCCCATGCCTCGTACTTGGTGGCTGCATCATCCGTTTTATCGCTTTTATATGGTGCGCGAGGCCACGGTACTGCCTTTGGTCTTTTTCACACTGAGCCTCACTGCGGGTTTGATTTGTCTCGTACAAGGCCCTCAAGCGTGGCAAAGCTGGCTGGATTATATGGCCCACCCTGTGGTGATCCTATTAAACGTGGTCGCTCTAGCGGCAAGCCTGTTTCATGCCACGACATTTTTTAGCATGATGCCGCAGGTCATGCCGATTCGCATTAAAGGCAAACTGCTCGACGGCAAGTGGGTGATTGGGGCGCAATGGGGAGCCGTTGCAGTAATTTCGTTACTGGCCTTAGTGCTCATTTAGGAGGCGTTATGATTGATTTAAAACCTAAGCGCTCCGACGAGCCGGTATGGTGGAGCTTGTTTGGTGCAGGCGGTACATGGTTTGCCATGTTCACGCCAATTACTGTCTTGATTTTGGGTGTTTTAATCCCACTAGGGATCATCGACCCATCCGCCCTAAGTTACGAACGTGTGATGATGTTCGCAGAGCACTGGTTAGGTAAGTTGCTGATATTGGCGACCCTTGCCTTACCGATGTGGCATGCCATGCATCGCATCCATCATGGTTTACATGATCTTAAGCTGCACGTGGGACTGGCTGGGAAAGTGGTTTGCTATGCCATCGCCTTTGCCGTCAGTGTCGCTGCCGTGCTACTCGTCCTTGTCGTATAGCATCTAAGCATACAAAAAAGCCCTGAGCCAATTCGGTCAGGGCTTTTTTATCGGACACTCGAAATGCCAATTATTTTACGCGGCTCACGTACTCACCCGAGCGCGTATCCACTTTGATGACTTCACCGATTTGAATAAACAAAGGCACACGAACAACGGCCCCTGTGATCAGTGTCGCGGGTTTACCGCCAGTACCTTGGGTATCCCCTTTTAGGCCCGGATCGGTTTCAGTCACTTCAAGTTCGACGAAGTTAGGTGGGGTAACCACGATTGGGTCACCATTCCACAACGTGAGTGTACAGGTGTTGTTTTCAACTAACCATTTGACGTTATCACCCACTGCACTCTCGTTGGCAGCGATTTGCTCAAAGGTTTCGTTGTTCATGAAGTGATAGAACTCACCATCTGTGTAGAGGTAGTCCATTTCCACATCGATCACATCGGCAGCTTCAACGCTGTCACCTGATTTGAATGTTTTCTCTAGAACCTTACCGGAAATCAGCTTACGGATTTTAACCCGGTTGAAGGCTTGGCCTTTACCCGGCTTCACGAACTCATTTTCGGTAATGACACACGGCTCGTTATCGAGCATAATTTTCAATCCGCCGCGGAATTCATTGGTGCTGAAAGACGCCATCTTGATCCTCTTAACATCTTCGAGTTTTCACAAATGTCGCACATCATAACCCGAATCCAGCCTGCTGTTGAGCGAAACTGGATCAAAGAACTCGCAGAGGGGATCACAGATCCCAAGGAACTGCTGCAACTGCTTGAAATTTCACCATCCGACTGGGAGGCAGGATTTAGTGCTCGTCGCCTTTTTGCCCAGCGTGTGCCACGCAGTTTTGTGGCTAGGATGGAAAAAGGAAACCCTGATGATCCACTGCTAAAGCAAGTCCTCCCTATTGCCGACGAGTTTAATGACGTTGACGGGTTCAGCGCTGACCCACTGGAAGAGCAAGACAATGCGATTCCTGGGTTGTTACACAAGTACCACAACCGTGTCTTACTGATCGTTAAAGGAGGCTGTGCAATCAATTGCCGTTATTGCTTCCGCCGCCATTTCCCTTATCAAGACAACAAAGGCAGTAAACGCGTATGGCAAGGGGCGCTGGACTATATCGCCGCCCATCAAGAGATTGATGAAGTGATTTTATCCGGTGGTGACCCGCTGATGGCCAAAGATGAGGAGCTCGATTGGCTCATCAGCGCCATAGAAGGCATAACGCATGTTAAGCGGCTACGCATTCATTCACGGCTACCTGTGGTGATCCCCGCTCGTGTCACCTCTGCGTTTACCGAGCGCTTATCACGCTCACGTTTACAAGTGGTGCTCGTCACCCACATCAACCACGCCAATGAGATTAATGCAGAATTAACCCACAAACTCCACATGCTGCGACAAGCAGGCATCACGCTACTTAATCAAAGCGTGCTTCTCAAAGGCGTGAATGACAGTGCGGATGCGTTGGTGGCACTGAGCCAACGGCTGTTTGAGGCTGGCGTTTTGCCTTACTACCTGCATGTATTGGATAAAGTCCAAGGCGCCGCTCACTTTTTAGTCTCAGACGATAAAGCGCGCGCCTTAATGCAAGACATTATCGGCCAGCTTTCCGGCTATTTGGTCCCCCGACTGACCCGAGAGATTGGCGGGCGAGCGAGTAAAACCCCGCTTGATCTGCATTTAGAGTGAATAATCAGTGACTTAATTAATATAAGCTGTTGATTTATTTTTGCTTCCATGGCTTATTAGAGAGAAAGCTCACCACAAGGATGTGTTATGTCTCTGATTATTCGTCAATACCACGCCGACGACATTCCGGCGATACGCGATATCTATGCGCAACCCAAGGCGCAAGCAGGCACCTTACAATTGCCGATGCCAAGCCTCGCCATGTGGGAAAAACGGCTTAATAACGTGCCAGATGGCGTATACCCATTGGTTGCCGAGCTGGAAGGTAAAGTGGTCGGTAATCTCGGCTTCGTCATTGCCGCGAATCCTCGCCGTCGCCACGTTGCAGATATTGGCATGGGCGTTCATGATGCCTATCAAGGCCGCGGCATAGGCAGTGCGCTCATGGAAAAAGCGATCGATTTAGCCGAAAACTGGCTGAACGTATCACGGATAGAGCTAACCGTTTATACGGATAACGCGGCTGCGATCCACCTCTATCAAAAATTTGGCTTTGAAATTGAAGGCACCGCCAAACAGTTTGCGTTTCGCAATGGCGAGTTTGTGGATGCCCACTACATGGCGCGTACCCGCTAATCAAGCCACTCGGGGAAACAATCTGGTTTGGCGTAGCTAAGCCGACCAATGCGTGCGGTACGGTGGTAGCTATCTAAACCGCTAACCGCAACGCTGCCTGCTTGTTCAATATCTACGTAGCCATCATCTTTGACACACGATTCTGGCACATGAACTTCGCTGATTTCTCCGATCAGTAAATGTGTACCATTAATTGCCAGCGTATGCTCTTCTCTCAACACTAACCCCAAACGCACCGCAGCTTCTTGCACGTAAGGGGCATTGAAGCGCTCTCGCCATAATGGCGTCAGACCCACTTGATCAAATTCTGAGACGTCGTGAGGATAGCGTGCAGATGTCTGATGCGCGGCAGTGAGCATCGCCTCACTCACATGGTTGAGTGTATACACACCTAATTGACGAATGTTTTCAAGAGAGTCCCGCACCACGGTATCAGGTCGGATAATCACTCCCATTAACGCCGGATTCGCGCCCAAGTGGAAAGCAGAGCTAACCATACACAAGTTCGTTTGTCGTTCAGCGTCGCAGGTACCCAATAAGTTTGCTGACTTAAAGCCTGACAAACTATTGATAAAGGCTGCGCGATAACGCTTTTCCATGCTCATGATGTCATCATGGCCGAACACACTCAAAGACATAACCTTCCTTATTTCAGCTGGCACTGTTGGCAACGTGCCTGCCCGGTTAATAATGCAGAGATCCGATACCGATGGCGGGCAAAAAACAAATAAGCTTGGTCCGCAAACCAAGCGATCACGGGCCAGCGTAACCAACTCACCCAATACCCCTTGCCTACCGCGTGCCATGCAGCATAGGTTGCGTCTAAACCATACACCATCTGTCCTTGACTATCTTTGGCGTGCAAAATGCGATTAGCGGCTTTGGGATCCACATCGGGGAAACGTGCTGCAAAATCGGGATGATGGATATCTTCCAGTATGAGCTGTTGGTTTTTATCCCAACGTGACAGCTTGCGCATTTCCTTGACGCATAACGGGCACAAACTGTCATAAAATAGCGTCACCATAAACGTCCCTCCTAATCTCGTTTTAATACGCATAACGACATCGGTACGATCAGGTGTTTACGCCTATCCAGCATGAATAAAACCCACGTCAGCCAGTACTCAGCATAGCGATCCAAGCCTTATACGACCTATTAGGTAGTCAGAAATGTGGAAAAGTGTCGGTTGGTGTCTGTGTGATGAGCATTTTGCAGCGAGGCGCATAGGGCTGATACACCCTCAAGATACAAAAAAGCCCCGACCGTGAGGTCAGGGCTTAATGTTTTCTCATCAAAGTCTTACGCATATCCGCTTTGATGATTAAATTGTGTCTGTGTGACGGGAGTTTTGAAGCGAGACGCGCAGTGTACGTCAGTACATGAGCATCGTAGCTATCAAAAATCGCAAGCAACAGTCACAATTTATAATCAAAGCCTGGCGATGTCCTACTCTCACATGGGGAGACCCCACACTACCATCGGCGCTGCTTCGTTTCACTACTGAGTTCGGCATGGAGTCAGGTGGGTCCAAAGCGCTATGGTCGCCAAGCAAAATTTGGTGTGTCTTCACTTTTCAGTCAAAACACTTAATCTAGAAAGCTGTTCGTTCTCGCCACAATCAACTGGCTTTATTTTAAGTCCAACCCAAAACCTCTTGGGTGTTGTATGGTTAAGCCTCACGGGCAATTAGTACAGGTTAGCTCAACGCCTCACAGCGCTTACACACCCTGCCTATCAACGTTCTAGTCTAGAACAACCCTTYAGAGAGCTCGAAGCTCTAGGGATGACTCATCTCGGGGCCAGCTTCGCGCTTAGATGCTTTCAGCGCTTATCTGTGCCGAACTTAGCTACCGGGCAATGCGTCTGGCGACACAACCCGAACACCAGCGGTTCGTCCACTCCGGTCCTCTCGTACTAGGAGCAGCTCCCCTCAATCATCCAACGCCCACGGCAGATAGGG